>JAZBPW010000051.1:0-4301 GCA_036351795.1 Candidatus Zhuqueibacterota bacterium
ACCAACAAAGGCCCATCGGCGCTCTATCACAAAGAGATTGCCAATCTTGCCGCGGAAAATTCGGTTCATTATCTTTACGAGGGGACCGTCATGAGCGGCACACCACTTTTCAAGACTGCTGAAGAGGGGCTCGCCGGAGCGGATATCCTGGGGATCAGGGGCATTTTCAACGGAACCACGAATTTCATACTGTCGAGTATGGAGAACGGCATGAGCTATCAGGATGCTCTGCAGCGCGCCCAGCAACTGGGTTACGCTGAAAGCGATCCTGCTGCTGATGTGGAGGGATGGGATGTTGCTGCCAAGCTGTTGATTCTCTCCAATGTCATGATGGGCTCATCATTGCGGCTTGAGGGCATTTCGGTCACAGGCATAAAGGACTTTAAAGAAACAGATATAGTAGAAGCGAAAGGCGAAGGCAGGCGTTGGAAGCTTATCGGCGAAATCAGCAGACAAAATGGCGAGCTCGTCGCATCGGTCTCGCCTCAAAAACTGGACACAAAGGATCCGCTCAATCATATTCTCTACACGGATAATGCTGTCACATTCCAAACAGACATCATGGGACCTGTAACACTTATCGGAGCTGGTGCCGGCAGAAAAGAAACCGGATTTTCCATACTTTCGGATCTGCTTGAAATGCACCGTTTAACAGAAACTCATAAAAATAATTAACCAAGGAGAGTTAATATGGGTTTAAAAGAAAAGCTTCACCAAAAGATCGAAGGCTGGCGTCCAAGAACGACGAAGTTGCTTAAAGAGCATGGAGATGTCAAACTCGGCGACGTCACAATTGCGCAGGCGATTGGTGGTATGCGAGGCGTCAAATGCCTTGTGACCGATATCTCCTACCTGGATCCATTTGAGGGCATTCGCTTTCGCGGCTATACAATCCCCGAAACGCTGGAAGCCCTTCCCAAAGTTCCCGGTGGAGAGATGCCTTATGTAGAAGGTTTCTTGCATCTGCTCTTAACCGGCGAAATGCCGACAGAATCCGAGGCCAATGAAATTGCCGAGGAATTCAAAAAACGGTCGAAAACGCCGGAATATGTATTCGATATGCTCAAAGCCATGCCAAAAGATTCGCACCCGATGGCCATGTTCTCGGCTGCCATCGTTTCCATGCAGCGTGAATCCATCTTCGTGAAGAAATATAACGAAGGCATCAGCAAGATGGACTACTGGGATCCGACCTATGAAGATGTGCTGAATCTGCTGGCGAAGCTCCCGGAGATCGCAGCTTTCATCTACCGCTGGAAATATAAAGGCGGCAAGATCATTCCACCCGATCAGAACCTCGATATGGGCGGAAATTTCGCGCATATGATGGGCATCGACAAGCCCTATGATGATGTCGCGCGGCTCTATTTCATTCTCCACAGTGATCATGAGAGCGGTAATGTCAGCGCTCACACAGGCCATCTCGTCGCCAGTGCACTGTCCGACGTCTACTACGCCATGTCGGCCATGATCAACGGATTGGCCGGTCCACTGCACGGACTGGCAAATCAGGAAGTACTGCGCTGGATCCAGGGTGTGATGGATCAAATGGGCGGAAAGATCCCGACTGAAGAAGAGATGAAGAAGTTTGTCTGGGATACGCTCAAATCAGGACAGGTGGTACCGGGATTCGGGCATGCAGTGCTGAGAAAAACGGATCCGCGCTATCAGGCGCAGCGTGAATTCTGCCTGAAGCATCTGCCCGACGACGATATCTTCAAATACGTGGATGTGCTCTACAAGGTGGTTCCGCCGATCCTCGAAGAGCAGGGCAAAGCGAAAAATCCATGGCCGAACGTGGACGCCCAGTCCGGTGTTATCCAGTGGTACTACGGATTGCAGGAGTACGATTTTTATACCGTTCTGTTCGGCATTGGCCGTGCGCTGGGTGTCTGCTCCAATGTGATTTGGGACCGGGCGCTTGGCTATCCGATCGAACGTCCGAAGTCATTGACGACGGCAATGATCGAAGAGGTCGCTGGAATCAAGTAATTGATCACCTGGTGAGCATGAGCCAAGGTCTTTGCACTGTCTGTATCATGTCATAAATTGAAACATACGACTGTGCTTCTCCCCTTCGGCTCCGGCTCATTGGTACGACAATGTCAACAATATAAGCAGGCTGAAAACGTCAGATCGTCTGGCGTTTTCAGCTTCTATTCTTCATGGGAAAGCAATAATTGTAAAAATTACCTGAGGCAATGATGCATTTGACAATTATTACAACCCCAAAATTCATCCGAACTGAGGATCAGAACCTCGCCCTCAAAACTGACCGTACCAATACAACGACATCTTAGTCAAAAAATAATGATGGAAAGGACAGCAAATGCACGCCGAGCTATTGGAAGAAATCATCAATGATCACGGCGATCAACGATCCGACCTCATTACCGTTCTCCATGAGGTTCAGTCGAATTACAATTATCTACCCGAAGACGCGCTCCGTTATCTTTCCGAAAGAATGTCTATTCCCCTGATCGATATATACTCGATTGCGTCCTTTTACAAATCTTTCAGTCTGACACCGCGTGGTAAACACCTATGCAGTGTCTGCATGGGGACCGCATGCCATGTTCGGGGTGCTGTGCGCGTTCTGGGAGAAGTTGAACGCAAACTTGGAATTCAGCCGGATGAAACAACAGAGGATAAACAGTTTTCTCTTCAAACAGTGAACTGTCTGGGCGCATGCGCTCTCGGACCCATTGTCGTCATCGACAATGACTATCACCGAAATACAACACCACAGAAAATCAACACGATACTGGAAGCATACAAAACGGTACTGGACGCGGATTAACTATATCAAATGCAAAGGAGATCTCAATGCCCAGAATTACCATTGAGAATCTGAGTGAACATCGTGACAATTTCAGAGAAGTGAAATCTCAGTCGGACAATACCAGAGTCGTCGTGCACCTGGGAACATGCGGCATCGCATCCGGAGCAAAAGAGATTTTCGAAACATTGAATCACGAATTAAAATCGAGGGATATCAGCAACATCGAGGTGACCACGAGTGGATGCGCAGGCTACTGCAGTCGCGAGCCGATGATCACAGTAAGCTCACCAAACAGCCCTCCGGTTCGATATGTGGATCTGAACGAGGAGAAGCTCATCACAATCATTGATCAGCATCTCTCGGGTGGAGACATTGCATCAGACCTTGCCTTTGCTATTGGCACCGAATCGAGTTTCATGGAGGGCGGAACCGAAGACACAGAATTTATCGCGGCGGGTAACGGCAATGGTATACCATCATTGCGCGAAACAGATTTTTTCGAGCATCAGAAGCTGCTCGTTTTAAAGAACAGAGGGTCACTGGATCCGGATTCCATCGTACAGTATATAGAGCGCAACGGATACAGTGCACTTGCAAAAGCGCTTGGCGAATTAACGCCGGAAAAAGTCATTGAAAACATCCTTCAGGCAGGACTTCGCGGACGTGGTGGAGCGGGATTTCCGACAGGCAGAAAATGGGAGTTGTGCCGCGAAATGTCCGGGGATGTCAAATATATCGTATGCAATGCGGATGAAGGCGATCCCGGCGCGTTCATGGATAGAAGTCTGCTCGAATCAGATCCGCATTCCGTGCTGGAGGGTATGCTGATTGGCGCCTACGCGATGGGAGCTCAAAAAGGATTCATCTATGTGCGGATCGAATATCCCCTGGCGCTCCGGACCATACGAAATGCCATTCAACAGGCCGAAAGCTATGGCATTCTCGGCAAAGGAATCATGGGATCAGATTTCGATTTCAACATAAAAGTCGTTGTGGGTGCGGGGGCTTTCGTCTGCGGTGAGGAGACGGCCCTTATCGCGTCCATCGAGGGCAGGGTCGGTGAACCAAGACAGCGTCCCCCCTTTCCCATACAGCGCGGCTTGTGGGGCAAGCCGACAAGCATCAATAACGTGGAAACATGGTCCAATGTGGCCCCGATTATTCTACAGGGCCCGGAATGGTATAATAACATCGGTACGGAAAAAAGCAAGGGTACAAAAATTTTCTCCCTGGTAGGTAAGATCATCAATACCGGACTGGTTGAGGTACCCATGGGCATTCCCCTGGGCGACATCGTATTCAACATCGGGGGCGGCATACCCGATAACAAGAAATTCAAGGCAGTCCAAACCGGGGGACCGTCCGGAGGCTGCCTCCCCATCGAATTATTGAATTTACCCGTAGATTACGACAAGCTTGCCGAAGCGGGGTCGATCATGGGTTCAGGCGGCATGGTTGTGATGGATGAAGATACCTGCATGGTCGACGTTGCCAGGTATTTTCTCACATTTTTACAGGA
>JAZBPW010000052.1:0-3324 GCA_036351795.1 Candidatus Zhuqueibacterota bacterium
AACCAGCTGGTGAAGAGATTATCGGCGCTGTTGGCGTACAGATCGGCGTCGCCGTCGCCATCGAGGTCCGCGGTTCCCAGTGAATAGAGCGCGTCGCCTAGCGCCAGATTATCCAGAGCGGTGAAGGAGGCATCGCCTTTGGACAGCAGTACCTTGATCGCTTTGTCCGTCTGTGAACCGACGGCGATGTCGGACATGCCGTCATGATCGAAATCCTCCGCCACAATCATCCAGGCCTGAACATCCAGATCAGTCATGAACGGCGCAGCGAATCCGCCACTACCGTCATTGAGCAGCAACGACAGTTTCTTCGCGTCCGTAAATGAAACCGCGACATCAGGCCAGCCGTCGCTGTTGAAATCTCCTGTAGCGATGGAGCGCAAATGTTCGTAAGAGGGTCCATCCGTCAGCGCGTACGCAGTTGTATCTTCGGCAAGGACGCCGGCATTATTTTCGATGCATTTCAAGACCTGTTCCTTTGTATCCGGCTCCACGATGGCCACGGCGATCTCGGTAAATCCATCCGCATCGAAATCCGCCGCGCAGAAGCTGATGGGGCCTGTGACAGTAGTGATGAAACCCTGATAATATTGAAAGTACGTCTTCACCGACCAGCCGATTCCCATGTGATTCTTCACGACACGCACGCCCTTGTTGGTGACGATGGCGTAATCCTCCCAGCCGTCGTTGTTGAAATCCAGCGTGATTGACATGGTGGCTTCGCCGTCCTGCCGGTTGGATGATCTGGCGTAGCCGCCGTTGCCATCACTGATCAGCAGATCCCCGCCGCCCTCCAGGATGCTGGCGACGACGAAGTCGCAGCTGCCGTCGCCGTTGAAATCAGCGCCGGCGATATGTCCCGGCGCCGGTTCCACGCCGTAGAGCAGCGGCGCGGCGAATCGTATATGATCAATTTGCCCGTAGGATGCGTGTATGAATATACAAAACAAGAACAGAAACAGAACGAAAGCGATTGACTTTTTCATTCCCAGGCTCCTTTCCTGTGATGAATGGGTGAAGAACATATTATACGATGAGGAGAGTGATGCTTTTATCAAAATATAGCACGTTTTGGCTAAAATGCAAGGGGAAAGATGTAATGATTAGCAGCAGGAGATTCTAAAATGTCTGTATTTTCATATTAAAAACCTGTCTCATGAGTGCTGATACTTCAAATAAAATCTTTCAACACTCAGCGAAACCGGCCGTCGTTCCTGTTATTGCACCGGAATCGAGGCCAGGGGGAAGCGGCGTAGCCATAGCTGTCGGTACGCAGTGCGTAAAGATTACCGCCGTTCAACGGGTCTTCTTCCTTTGTCAATGCCTGAGTACCGATGTATAACGTTCCATCATCGCATATCGCGGCAGAAGACCAGTTGATTCCATGCGCCAGTTGTGTTTTCCATTTCAGGCTTCCGTCCGGATGAAGCGCGTAAAAATGTTCGTTTTCCGAACCAAAGTATAACGTACCATCAAATCCAACCGACGGTGTGGAATAGACATCATCGGCAGATCCCGCGCCATGAAAATTATCGACAATGAACTCCCATATCCTGGATCCAGCCGGAGAGAGCGCGATGATCTTTGCCGGTATATCCACACCACCGGCTTTTGTCGCGATATAAACTGTGCCGTCTGAACCGATCACCGGGGATGCCCTGACGGTACGTCCTGCCCCATCTACGATGTATTTCCATCTTTTGTTACCCTGAGCATCAAAACAATAGACAAATCCGGCGGATCCACGTTCCGCGCCAATGTAGAGTGTACCATCCTGATCAATTGCCGGACAAGCGAATGACATCTCTTCCTCGCTGTCCAGCTGTATATGCCATTTTTGCGTACCACTCGGATTCACGGCATAAAAATCATGCTGATGGATAAAAATATAAATTGTCCCGTCGGGTCCGATGACCGGAGATTGACGGCATGACTTTCCGAGGCGCGGATTAAAACGCCAAAGCCTCGCCCCGGTCTCAGGATCAAGCGCATAAAGACCATCCGAAGCGATATAAACGACACCGTCTGCGCCGATTGCCGGTATTCGTTGCCCCATGTCATAGAAGATGATGTTTTGATTCTCAAAATCATTGAATGTCCATTTCAGTGAACCATCCGGCTCAATGGCATAGACTTTATTGTGAAAATCCTGAACATAAATGCCCCCGTCGCAGCCGATGACGGGCGAATATGGATTATATTCACAGTCAAAAGACCACTGGATGTTGCCGCCCGGATCAACCGCGTAAACACTACCCCAGTCCGTATATCGAAAGATGCCTGTGCTCACATATATGGTACCATCATCCGCAACCACAGGACATCCGTAGTACACCTGTTTTTCCAAAGGCAATTTCCATATCACCTTGTTTTCACAGCTTGCCGACATCCTGTGATTGCGATTCATGATAAAACTTCCGCTGTCCGGGACCTGTTGATCATCCAGAGTCACGGTGAAATGAATATTGCCCAATTGGGGAGAGTACAAATAATTGATGGTATCAGGAGTATGATATACGGTTACACCTGATTGCGGGTATCCCAGTATATTTTCGCTGATATTCACCCATAATGTATCACCAGCCAAATTACTATCCGGAATCTGCGACGGGCTTTTCTGGTTACAACCAAAAGTGAATGATACCATCAAAACGATGACTACAAATCTGAAAAGTAAATTCATAAATTTTCCCGGGGATTACCTAATGTTGTGCCCTTACAGAAATACGGTTCGTCTTTTTGGAATCACAGCATTCGAACAAACGACATGAATTAAGAGGAGGAAAAAAGCCTGTATCAGTATTAAGAAATATTGGTCAGTTCGTTGATGCGAAGCGCACCACTAATAAAAATGCTAAAGCAGCCTTCTTGTGGGCGATACTGGAATTGAACCAGTGACCTCCGGTATGTGAGACCGGCACTCTAACCAACTGAGCTAATCGCCCGAAACGAACCTAAATATAATAAAACCGGATGATGAAGTCAATACATTTTTTCGCTCAGTCTGCCAATCCGACACTTTTGTTGAAGTCATCGATGAGCGCATCGAAATAATCCGCCTCTTTTTCGAAGATCTCTGCCCAATACCCCGGATCCCATTGCGCCATCAGCTCCTCATACGTCTTGCCCTGCTGTTCCACCCATGTGTAGTATTTCAGATTATGGATCCGTTTTCTATCGCAATAGTTCAACTCGGCGAAATAATCAATTCCCTGAGACTCCAGGATCGCGGCATAATCCATTGCCGCCTGTTGTGTCCTGTAGCGGCCTCTCTCCTGTTTGAGCTCGCGCAAACGCGATTCGTACAGCTCCATGGAATCCGTG
>JAZBPW010000053.1:0-28620 GCA_036351795.1 Candidatus Zhuqueibacterota bacterium
CACAGCAATGAAGAGTGCGAGGAGGCGATGTATGAGGAGATTGAAAAACTTAAGAACGAACTCATCACCAAAGAAGAACTGGTGGCAGTGAAAACCAGGGCCAAGGTCAATTTTCTCAGGCAGCTGGATTCCAACAGTGGTCTCGCCCAGCAGCTGGCTTCGGCGGAGACGATTTACGGCGACTATAGTGCGTTGTTCAAATATGTTTCAAAAATCGAGGCGATCACGGCAGAAGATATCAAGCGGGTTGCCAATGAATATTTCAAGAAAAGAAATCGTACGGTGGCGATGATCGTCCCTCCGGAAGACGCACAATAAAATCAGTGCTGATAACCTGATAATAAATCGAAAGGAATGAATGATGAAAATATATTATTCTGCCGCCAGGACAATGCTGATCTTGCTGCTTCTGGTGACGTTGGTCCCGGCAGCGATGGGACAGAAACACTACGAAGATCTGACCTATGGAAACATGCCGGATTTTGAGGCGCCGAAACCCACTGAAATCAAACTCGACAACGGCATGACCGTTCTGCTCCTCGAAGACCACGAACTGCCATTCATCGAAATGAACGCGAAGTTCATCGCCGGATCAGCGTGGGAACCGGCGGAGAAAGCCGGGCTGGCCGGGATTACAGGAATGGTGATGCGCACCGGTGGTAGTGCCGCCATGCCTGGTGATCAGGTGGATGAAGATCTGGAAGCAATTGCCGCCAGCGTCGAGACCTACATTGCCACGCTCTATGGCGGTGCATCTTTGTCGACGCTGAAAGATCACTTTAACAAGGTTTTCGCGATCTACGTCGATCTGCTGATGAATCCGGCATTTCCGGAAGACAAGATCGATCTCGCAAAAATTGAGTACAAAAGCGGCATATCGCGCCGGAATGACAATGTCGGTCAAATTGCCAACCGCGAGTTCAATCAGTTGATCTATGGTGATAACAGTCCGTACACCCGGGACGCCGAATACGCGACCATCGATGCAATTACCAGGGAGGATATTGTTGGGTTTCATAAAAAGTGGGTGCGGCCCAACGGCATGGTGCTCGGTGTATGGGGCGATTTCAAGACAAAAGATATGGTGAAAAAGATCAAAAAGGCGTTCAGGAACTGGAAACCGGTCGGAGGTACTGCAATCAATCCCCCAAAAGTTGATTACGCCTTTGAGAATAGTGTGAATCTGGTGGAGAAGACAGATGTCAATCAGAGCAACATTTACATGGGACACATTGGTGGATTATACAACAATCCCGATCGTCCCGCACTGGTGATGATGAACCAGATACTGAGCGGCGGTTTCTCCAGCCGGTTGTTTTCAAGGGTGCGCTCGAATCAGGGATTGGCCTATAATGTATCGGGTATATATGGCGCGAACTTCATCTATCCCGGCGTTTTCTACATGCAGCTTTCGACGCAATCCGGCAGGACAGTGGAGGCGATTCGTTCCCTGAGAAAAGAGCTGAAAACAATGACTGAAGAGATGGTGACCGATGAAGAGTTGAAAATTGCCAAAGACGGATGGCTCAACTCTTTTGTGTTCAATTTCGACAGCATCGACGAGATCATGGGGCGTGCAGTTACCTACACATACTATGGCTATCCAATGGATTTTCTGGAGAACATGCGCGACAAGATGGAAGCGGTGTCAAAAGAGGATGTCCTCCGTGTATCACAAACGTATCTTAAACCGGAACAGATTCAGGTGCTGGTCGTGGGGAATCCTTCTGATTTTGACGAGCCATTGACAGTATTGGGAGAAGTGAACGACATTGATATTCGCATCCCTGTACCGGAAGAAGCAGCGCCTGAAGCCACAGAGGCGACGCTGGAAAAGGGCAACAAACTGTTTACAGGGATGATAGAAGCGCTGGGTGGTGCTGATATGTTCAGCAGAGTCAGCTCATATCAGTGGAAAGGTGAAGCCACCGTCGTGACGCCTCAGGGCGAGATGGGAATGACCGCAGATGTGATGACGGTTCTGCCGGATCGACTCCGCGCCAACATCACGATGCCGATGGGTGAGATGTCCCAGATTCTGAACGGAGATCAGGCATGGCTTGTCTCTCCTCAGGGGACCATGGCGGCACCCGGCGCGATGAAGGATGAACTCACAGCCTCTTTGTGGCGCGACCTCGTCGTACTCTGCTCCCGGGCGAAAGACGAGAACCTTTCAGTGCAGTACATCGGTATAGAGGATGTGAATGGCACAGCCGCGGCGGTTCTGCTTTTTCAACCGGGTGATCTGCAAAGTTTCAAGATCGCATTGGATCAGAAGACATCATTACCCGTGAAAATGAGCTATCAGGGCAAAAATATGATGGGCGCGCCTGTGGCGACGGATGAGATGTTCCTGGATTATCGCGACATTTCCGGGATTCAGTTCCCGTTCAAGATCGTCAAATTGCAGGATGGTGAAAAAGCACAGGTGATGAATGCTTCGGAGATAGCTGTGAATGTCGATGTCGATGACAGCCAGTTCGTCATCGAATAGCTTTGCTGCTACTGATGGTTCATCGTGATATCATCATGACGGAAGAATCGTGTTGAGTTGAGCGGTTTGATATACAGAATCGCTCAACTCAATTAATCAGAAATTCCTTGTATTTTTCTCTGCTTTTTATGATATTACCAATAATGAAACGCGCGCACATACTCACATACTTCATTTGTCACCTCATCGTATCATCAAATATTGCAGCGCAACCGGTTGACTTTCGCGGACAGGCGTCTGGCTGGCTATCCCTGAACGACGCACAGCCTCTACAGACGAATCTGGGGATTCGCTATATCCCTTCATTCTATACGGGGCGTGCACTTGGTGATGCTATAAATCTGGACATTCAGCTGTCGATCAGCGGTTTTAATTCGACTCGCTACATCAACGCGGACAATTATGACTCCGAGTGGACACTGAAACCGTATCGTGCCTGGATCCGGCTCTCGACAAATCAATTTGAGGCCAGGGTCGGGCTGCAGAAGATCAATTTTGGATCGGCGACTCTGTTTCGCCCTCTGATGTGGTTCGACCAGATCGATCCAAGAGATCCCTTGCAGATTACCGATGGCGTGTACAGCCTGTTGCTGCGATACTATTTCCTGAACAACGCCAATATCTGGCTGTGGGGATTGTACGGCAATGACGATCCGAAAGGGTGGGAGGTGTTTCCGTCTGATGAAGAATCCTTTGAATTTGGCGGCCGCTTTCAAATCCCGCTGTTGACCGGTGAGATCGGAGCGAGCTACCACCATCGCCAGGCAAATATTAATAGCCTGATTGTCGCACAGATGCCTCCGGCCATGGTCGGGTTGATGTCAGGAAATGATCATATCGTGGATGAAAATCGATTCGCTGTCGATGGAAAATGGGATGCCGTTGTCGGTATATGGGCTGAGGCTGCGGCGACGCGGCAGAAAAGCGACTATTTGCCGTACGGATGGCGGCGGTCGATAACCATTGGCGCAGATTACACCTTCGATCTCGGCAATGGCCTCTCATTGCTGGGTGAATACTTCACATCCACGACATCGGAAAAAATGCTGGGGGGCGGTGATGGCACGCAATTCCTGGCATTATCAGCCAATTATCCTCTGAACCTGCTTGATGTCGCTTCGGTAATTTTATATGTTGATGTGGAAAACGATGCCCTTTATCGTTTTATTAGTTGGCAGCGCACCTACGATCATATCAATCTTTATCTTTTCGGTTTCTGGAATCCTGATGATTTTAATGTATACAATAACGCCGACAATGCAAACGCGCTTGCTGGCAAAGGATTCCAGATCATGCTTGTTTATAATCATTGAAAAGGAACTGAAATGGAGAATGGATCGCTGATCAGGACCATCAATCTTGTGAAGACATATCCTATGGGAGAACATCTGCTTTACGCATTGAACGAAGTCAATCTGAATTTTGAAAAAGGCGAGTTCACCGGCCTTGTCGGTCCCAGTGGTTCCGGAAAGACCACACTGCTCAACATCGTGGGATCGCTGGATACGCCCACATCTGGAAGTGCCATTGTATTGGGAGAGAAGATCGAAACGTTGTCGCATAAAGAAGCGGCTCTCTTGCGCAATCATCATATTGGATTCATATTTCAGACATTCAATTTATTGCCGGTATACACGGTTTATGAAAATGTCGAGTTCCCGCTTTTGCTCCTGGGGCTTCCTGCTGCGGAGCGCAAAAAGATGGTTATGGATGCGCTCGAATGGGTGCAGCTCGCCGACAGGGCGAAATCCAAACCGAATCAGCTTTCCGGGGGACAGAGCCAGCGGGTGGCCATCGCGCGCGCAGTGGTTAAGAATCCGGAAATTATTCTGGCGGATGAGCCCACAGCAAATCTGGATGCCGAGAACTCACATAATGTTTTGAAAACCATGGAGACTTTGAACAAAGATCTGCAGACCACATTCATTTTCGCCACTCATGATGAGAAGGTGATCCGGTACCTCCGCCGCAAGATCACTCTCATCGACGGGAAAGTGGGTGCGGATGAGAGGATGTAAACGTAGAAAAGGATAGCGGAAAACGGAGAACGAAAGGATATCGTGCAGAATAACAGGCGATGTCATCCTGAACGAATCCAGCGTTTATTGCTGGATAAGTGAAGGATCTATAACCACGAATTGCACGAATGAACACGAATAATAAACCAATGCTGTCATTGCGAGCGTTTCACCATCGGGTGAAACGCGTGGCAATCTTTTCAGTGAATACAATAGGCTGAAATGATTGCTTCATCACTCAGTGACATCTGTCACTGACCTCCTTGCAATGACAATGATCATAGATGAATTTAATTTTCTAATGGAGTGAGCTATGTTTCTCATCCCCAAACTCGCATTGCGCAACCTGCTTGGGCGCGGATTACGCACCTGGCTGAATGTGATCGTTTTATCGTTCTCATTTTTTGCGATCATATTCATGCAGGGTTTTTTAAAGGGCATGTACGAACAGCTCAGTGTCTCGGTGGTTGATGCGGAGTATGGTGGTGGTCAATACTGGCAGGAAAATTACGATCCATACGATCCGTTTAAACTTCAGGATTCGCACGGCGAAATCGCAGAAGCGCTCGCCCCTGTCATCGAAGCCGGAAAAGCCGCACCGGTCTTAGTCATTCAGGGATCCATCTATCCTGAAGGACGTATGCTGCCGGTTCTCATAAAGGGGATCGATCCGGCACAGCAGGTGTTGGCGATTCCTACGGAAACCATGGATCTGGCAGATATCGATTTACCGATATTGATCGGCAACAGGATGGCGAAAAATACCGGATTGACACTGGACGATTATGTCACGGTGCAGTGGCGCGACGTCAATGGTATGTTCGACGCGATCGATGCCAGGATCGTTCAGGTGATGAGTACCTCAGTGCCAACAGTGGATAACGGTCAGATCTGGGTGCCTCTTGACAGGCTGCAAAAATTGACCGGCATGGAAAACGAAGCGACACTCATCGTCGTCGAGCAGGAGTTCGAAAATCCAGTGACCATCAGTGGGTGGACCTTTAAAACGCAGGAGTATCTGTTGACGGATATACTCGAAATGGTGAAGACGAAGAGTGTTGGATCATCGATCATGTACATTGTGCTACTGTCGCTCGCCATGTTGGCGATTTTCGACACTCAGGTGCTCTCCATCTTTCGACGGCGCAAGGAGATCGGTACACTCATATCACTGGGCTTCACACGGATGAAAGTGATTCAGCTGTTTACACTCGAGGGTGCGTTGAATGGGGTCCTCGCCGCCATTCTGGCGGCGATTTATGGATATCCGCTGTTATCTAGAATTGCGAAAAATGGCTGGCCCATGTCGGAGATCTCCGACAGCTATGGATTCGCTCTGGGGAACCGGCTATTCCCAACTTATAGCGCCGGACTGGTTCTCGGTTCAGCTGTGATCGTTTTGATTGTTACGACAATAGTGAGCTATCTACCGACGAGAAGCATCGCTAAATTGAAGCCGACGGACGCACTGCGAGGAAAATTGTCATGATCAAATTTCTTTTCAAGGGGTTGATACGGGACAGGTCGCGAAGTCTGTTCCCATTGATCGTCGTTGTGCTTGGAGTGATGCTGACCGTTTTCCTCTATAGTTGGATGGAAGGCACTGAAAACGAAATGATCAGTTCCAACGCATTTTTCGATACAGGACATGTGAAGATCATGTCGCGAGCGTATGCGGAGGAGATCGATCAAATACCGAATGATCTTGCCTACATCGGCGTGGACGCTTTGCTGAATGATTTGAGAGCAAAACATCCCGAAATGATATGGACATCCAGAATACGGTTTGGGGGATTGCTGGATATTCCGGACGAGAAGAATGAAACGCGGGCGCAGGGGCCTGTGGCAGGACTTGCCATCGATCTTTTTTCAAGAGAGAGCCCGGAGCGCGATATTTTGAATCTCGAAGATGCAATGGTGCGGGGAGAATTCCCTGAGAATCCCGGGGAGATCCTGATAAGCGATCTATTCGCCAAAAGACTCGGCGTGTCGCCCGGTGAAACAGCCACACTGATCAGTACCACGATGTATGGAAGCTTTGCCACGTACAATTTCAAAGTCACCGGTACAATCCGTTTTGGTGTCTCGGCCATGGACCGGGGCGCTATGATTGCCGATGTATCGGATGTGCAATTCGCACTCGATATGCATGACGCTGCCGGGGAGATACTGGGGTTTTTGGCGGATTATGTTTACCGGGATGAGAGTGCCGGAGAGATAGCGCGAGACTTCAATGCTGAATATGAAGACCCGGAGGATGCGTTTTCGCCCGTCATGCTCTCCCTCCGGCAACAGAGCGGTCTGGCGGATATGCTGGATATGTACGACTATTTTTCAGGTGTCCTGCTGGCCATTTTCGTGTCCGTGATGTCACTCGTGCTCTGGAACGCCGGACTCATGGGAAGCCTCCGGCGCTATGGTGAAATCGGCTTGCGTCTGGCAATCGGGGAAGACAAGGGACATGTGTATCGCTCGATGATCATTGAATCTCTGATCATCGGATTCGTAGGATCTCTGATCGGCACAGGCATTGGCGTGGCTTTCTCCTACTATCTTCAGGTGAAAGGAATCGATATTTCGTCCATGATGAAAAATGCATCAATGCTCATCTCGGATGTGATTCGTGCCAAGGTGACGCCGTTCAGCTATGTCATCGGTTTTATTCCCGGACTGCTCGCCACCTTTGTTGGCACCACCATCTCCGGGATCGGTATTTACAAACGGCAGACATCTCAACTGGCAAAGGAGTTGGAATCATGAGAAAGATTTTCTTGTTAATAGTCATGTTGACGGCAAATTCCCTGTTCGCGCAGTTTCCATCAGGAGAATGGATTCTTGAGAAAATAGATGAAAACATCGGTGCCGATAATAAAGTCTCGACTTCAAAGATGATCATAAACGGAAGGCGCGGCACCCGCACCATCGAGTCCAAATCATGGATTCAGGGAAGATCCAGGTCTTTCACCGAATATATGTCGCCTCCGCGGGAAAGAGGAACGAAAATGCTGAAGATCGAGGACCAACTCTGGACATATTCGCCATCAACGGACAGGACGATAATGATCGCCGGCCACATGCTGAGACAGTCGGTCATGGGCTCGGATCTATCTTATGAAGATCTTATGGAAGACCCAAAGCTGCAAAATTTGTACAATGCTGAGGTCGTTGAGGAAGTCACCTATCAGGAGAGACCGTGCTGGATACTGGAACTTACTGCAAAGGATGCTGACATCGCTTACCACTCACGAAAGATTTGGGTGGATCAGGAGCGATTCATCAGTTTGAAGGAAGAGCGCTTCGCCAAGAGCGGGAAAAAATTGAAGACAACAAAAGTGAAGCGTGTCGAAAGGATGGACGGACGTTGGGTGCCTGTTGAAATTGAATTCAAGGATGTCCTCAAACGAGGTAAAGGCACTGAATTCATCCTGGACACCATGGAATTCAATGCGGATATTCCAGGCTACATTTTCAGCAAAGCCGCGTTGCGAAAGTAATCTGTCATTCTGTGTTTTTAACATCGGTCATAATATGTTTCCATCTGGAGTGTTCGCACTGTTCCGGTGATGATGCCATGTTGAACCCGAAAAATCGGGAGAGATTATGCGCACCCGTTTTATACATCTGAAGAACAAGTCAGCTTTACTAACTCATATAGCGGGGGGAAAGGGCGCGGGACTGGCAAGGCTTGTTCAGAATGGATTCACAATACCTGAATCATATGTCCTGACGACGAAATTGTGGCATAAACATTTCTCCGTTTTTTTCTCACCGATTCTTCGCTCGAAGAAGAAAGCCTCCCTGAATGATCTGGAGAAAGTAAAAAAGACCATACTCGAAGCTGAAATTCCTGCCGCACTTGTAAAAGATATCACAGCGGTATCCCGAAAACTGTCCGGCCCCCTTGCAATACGGTCTTCGATGATCGGAGAAGACAGTGAATACCTGTCTTTCGCGGGTCAGTTGGATTCTGTGTTACATGTGTCTGGAATCGAGCAGATAGGCGAAGCGATTAAAAAATGTACAGCATCTTTGTGCAGCCGTCGTGTCCTGAGCTATGTAGAAGCCCAGAATATCGATGTCAAAAAGGGAAGCATGCGCATGGCAATCATCATTCAGCAAATGGTGACGTCTTCGGCTGCAGGTATCGCCTTCAGTGCGGATCCGGTAAATGGACTCCGTCGTGTGATCATCGAAGCAGCGAGTGGGGAGGGTAGTGAGGTCGTCGGAGGAAAAGTCGTACCAGACAGATATGTCGTGGACGCACGTGAAAACATCGTGTCTTTTCGCCCTGCGCGAGCCAGTGCCCCCGCGCTGACAGAGACACAAATCCTTGAGCTTGCCCGGGAGGTCAGAAGGATTGCTGCCCTTTTTCAGTCGCCCCAGGATGTAGAATGGACGCATGACGGTACACAATTCATCTTTTTGCAATCCAGGCCGATCACCACATTACACGGCAAACATATCTATTCGAACAGACTTGTCGCGGATATGTCGCCGGGACTGGTCGTCCCTCTGCTCTGGTCGACGAAATCCATTTCATTCACGAAGCATGTGCTCGGCAGGATATTCAGGGAGATTCTTGGACCTGTCGAATTCAGTTATTCTCGTCTGACGCGGCGTTTTCATTCGAGAATATATGCGGATATGACGCTGTTCGGCACGTTGTTACGGCGTGCCGGACTGCCGGAAAATTTTTTCGAAATGCTTGTCGTCGAGGAAAAGGCAGCGCGTCAAAGACCGAAGATGAATATGCGATTAATGGGCATTATACTCTTTCGCCTGTTGCCTTTCGTTTGGCGTAATGGGCGCGCTGCCTCCGGGATCCGCGCTTTTCTTGAATCACACAATGTATACCTGGATGCATACCGAAATATGGATTGGCGTAATGTTCATGTAAAAGATCAATTCAGCGGCTTCGTCCGGCTTCTGAAAAAGCACCGGCACTCTCAGTGGATGATATTCATCGCCGCAATGAATATGGCATTGCGAAAAAAAATGTTGGATAAGATTGCGCGAACTTGCACACCGTCTGTACGTGCCAATGATTTGCTGTACGGAAATAGAGGGATCCAGGCGACCGAGCCAAACGATATGATCGATCGTATGGCAGATCTCGTCGATGCAAGAAACATGAACTTATTTTTCGATAAAAAAGATGTCGACATACGTACGAGTCTCTGCAGGGAATCCTGGGGAGAGAGCCTGTTGGATATGTTTGATTCGTTCATGGAGCAGTTCGGCTTTTTAAGCGCAAACGGAACCGATTTCACATGCCAGCCTTGGATTGAACATCCGGAAATGGTATGGACTGCAATCGGGAATGCTGCTAATGATAGTAACAGACAGGTGCGAGCCAGGGTGAATGCGAATCGACAAGAATCCATAAGGAAAGTGCGCAGGCAAATGAGCCGCATCACCGGTGTCGTGTTCGATCATCTCATCGCATCGACATCTGAGTATATCGCCTTTCGGGATAAATTGAGCCTGATCTTGTCCGAGGATGCTTATCAAATGCGAAGGATCCTCATGAGCATAGGTGAATTCTTCACAACCACAGGGTATCTGAAAAAATGGGATGATATTTTTTATCTGTTTTTCAATGAGTTGAAGGAAGTTGTTGAAAATGGAAGATGGGATAAGTCTCTTCATTCAGTCATCAGAAAAAGGAAACGTGAATTCAAACGGGACCAAAACATGGAGATCGATGATACGATTTGCGGAGATTGCCCGGCCAGTAGCTCATTTACCCCGCAGGACGGCGAGGAGTGCCTGATAGGAATATCCGGCAGTTCGGGACTAAAAAAGGGGTATGCGAAGATCTACCATAATCCCGATGATGATACCAAAAATCTGAAAGAAGATGATGTGCTGGTGGTACCATTCACCGACATCGGATGGACGCCCGTCTTCCCATGTATCGGTGCGATTGTCGCTGAAACAGGCGGTCAGTTATCGCATACGTCCATTATCGCGCGGGAATATGGACTCCCGGCTGTCGTCAGTGTAAAAAACGCGACCAGAATCATCATTGAAGGGCAGCCTGTCACAGTTGACGGTACGAATGGACGTGTTTATCTTAAACATTTAAATGATGAGGAGGTTGCATGAGCATCGTTTATTTTACTGTTGCAGCAATCGTCGGATACTTGTTCGGCTCTCTATCATCGGCACGGTTCGTTGTCAGGTTATTCGCACCTGATGAAGATCTCAGTCAAACCGAAGTCAGTGTGGAGGGCAGCGACAAGAAATTCAAGTTCGAATTTATCAGTGCGACCACTGTATCCATGCATCTGGGCTCCAGGTATGGCTTCATGACGATGATTCTGGATATGTTCAAGATCATCATACCGGCTTTGATGGTGAAATATCTGATAAGCGGGGAACCGTATTTCCTGGTAACGGCTGCAGCCGGGATGATGGGACATATCTGGCCGCTTTACTACGGTTTTCGCGGCGGGCGCGGACTATTGGCTGCGTATGGCGGCATGTTTGCAGTCGACTGGATAGGTGTGTTTGCGACTTTTATAATGGGAATGGTATTCGGTCTTGTGGCGTTGCGAGATGTACTGGTTGCGTATCTGTCGGGTATCCTCTTTTTTATTCCCTGGCTATGGTTCAGAACACATGACATTAACTATGTTATCTACGCCGTCGCGGTGAACATCATTATGGTAATCGCGACAATCCCTGAGATACGGCAGTGGCGAAAAATCACAAAAGAGGATGAGAAGTGGAAGGATCCAAGTTCAGTTTTGAATGAAACAGGTATGGGGCGCGGCATCATGAAGATCGCAAAGCTGCTCGGCGTGATGAAAAAGGATGACAATAAATAAACTGAATTAACATTTAAAATAGAAAGGAGGAATGAGATGCGGCAACTTGCATGCGCTATCATTCTGCTTTACTTCATCCTTACCTCATGTGAGCCTTTGGTCGATAAATTCGAAGATGCAACAGATGCGGAATTGTATCGAGCGAAGAAGATGTCCAGAAATCCGGTATCAGTAGATCAGATCCATGTGATGACGTGGAACATTCGTTTCGGTGCAGGACGCATCCTCTGGTTTGGTGATTCCTGCGGCGAACGGGTTATTTTGTCCGAAAATGAAGTCATGACGCACCTTCATCTGATCGCAGAAAAGATTATTGAGGCGGATCCCGATATTCTGCTGCTGCAGGAAGTGGATATCCTCTCCAAGCGATCGGCCTACATCGATCAAGTGCAATGGCTGCTGGACCATACTGATCTCAACTACGGCGCGTTTGCATCCTGCTGGAAAGCGCAGTTCATTCCTAGCGACGGGCTCGGCCGGATGAATATGGGAAACGCGGTGCTCTCCAAATGGCCGATCGGAGACACCGAGCGAATTCAATTGCCTCTGCGTGGTGATCAGGACGCACTGACGCAGTATTTCTACCTCAGGAGAAATATACTCATCACGAAGATAGCGATCCCGGACATCGAGGATTTCTACGCCGTGGACGTGCATACATCGGCATTCGCCAAAGATAACACGAAAAAACAACACATAGACATCTTCAAACACGAACTGGATGACATCGATGCCGCGGGTGGATACTTCGTCGCAGGCGGTGATCTCAACACACTGCCCCCGGGCGCCGAGAGAACGTATTTCTGCGTTGAAAATCTCTGTCCGGGTGAAGATCCGTATGAGAAAGAGGGATGTGATTTCAGCCGGGAGGTCACCTGGCTGCAAGGCATGTATGATGATTATTATCCCGCTGTTCCGCTCGATGTATACCTTTCGGATGAGCTGCATCATTTCACCAATACGCCGTTTCCGGACAAATTCTGGCAGAAGAAGCTCGATTACCTCTTTTCGAACAGCTCCTGGTCAACCAACAGCAGCATGACGCATCAGGATGCAGACCGCCATTCGGATCATATCCCTGTCAGCGCAATCTGGGAGGTGCCACAATGAAAAAGCCAATAATAATTCTGTGTTTGATTCTAACTTCATCAGCGGGAATTGCCGGGGAAAGATCAGCATTAGAATGGTCATCCGGGACGGCGTACATGATGCCTGAAGGCCGGATGGAGATCGGTCTGTTCCATCCGCTGCGATACGGCTATTCGAAGGCCATGGAGTTTTCGATGCATCCCGTCGCGGCTTTTGTAATACCTAATTTCACTGTCAAGCACAGGCATAGTCTCTGGAAAGGAGCAGCTGTCTCCACCAGACACTCTTTCAATTATCCCACGCCCCTGCTGCGTCTGCTGTCGCGGGAGGGCACTGGTGGTATCATCTCTCCGGAGTTCGATATCCCGCATATGATCGCTTTCAATAATGAAGTTCTCATCTCAAAGAGATGTGCACCAGAGCTGCTGCTCACTGCGAAGGCCGGCTGTGTCGTGGCATTGAGATTCGGTGATTTGGACGACAGGTCGACCATCGACTTGCCGATCGTTTACCACAGACTTCTGGTCTTCTATCATCACTGGACCCTCAGATCAGGCCTGGACTTGCGGGGGAGACTGTTTGACAGATGGAGCTATGTGTTCGATTCAAATGTCTTTGTCACACCACCGGCTGAATCCGGTTTTTGTATCGAGAACAAGGGATTGATACTGTGGACGAAGAGCAGTGGATTTGAGTTGTGCTTCGGCTACAAGCTGGTGTATGCTGAATACCCTTTTGGAACGCAATGGCATTTGCTGGGTCCCCTGTTCGATCTTAAATGGGCTTGGAAATTGAAATGATATCGCTTTAATGGAATATTTTTCTTGATTTTTATACTTGCCTGCGTTACTTTATGACGAACCTGAAATTACTTTGTTGAGCGAAAGGGGATTCCTATGCGTCGCAACGTTATCTTTTCCGTAAAATTATTCTTCTTATTGATGTTCATTTTGGGTCTGTCTTCCTGCGCAAGTGTTTTCAAAGGAATGCGCTCCAGCAGCACGAAACATGTGAACAAGGCACCCTATTATGAAGGTACATTGAAAACGATGCCTCTCAAGGTTGTGCATTTTCCGGTGAGTGCGGATAATCGGTTGAGAAATGCGTTCATGGACAGAGACCGGCGATTCGTACTGGAACCGCTGATCTGGGAAATGAACAAATATCTGGATTCGCTGAAGATATCTACCGCAATACCCGCGCTTGATCTCAAACAGGATGAAGCCCCGGATATCTACGTTGGTAACGAATACGCGGACTTCGCGCCCACAAATCGGATTGGAGTGGACGAGGATGAATCCTCGACCGTAATGGTGGTCTATAAATATGATCCTTCAAAAACATGGAAAGAGATGTTGAAAGGAGCGATGATCAGACATGAAGCGGATCATGTGCTTTTCATCACCATAGGATTCAGTGAATATTTCTTAAGGCACAAAAATATTTTCGGAAAGGTCGTTCTCGATTTGGGTACAGGCCATCAGACAACTGCCAGTTGGTTTACCGATATGGAGACACCGGCGGAAGTGCTGCATGTTGCCGGTGCACTGCTGAACAGGGAGGGAAAGATCGTCCGCGCCGGGGCGGAAGGGATTGTCGCCAAGAAAACCGGCTTTTTTACCAATGCTCTGGGAATGCGCGACATCCTGTCCGAGGAGGACCTGAAGAAAATATTACAGTCCGAGAAACGCACTGACCTGCCAGGGAAACCACTCAAATGGAAGGTCGCATTGAATAATCTGGTGGCTCAATTGATGGAAAAAAAAGCGCTCATTGTCAAATAATCCAGGATATACATCTCTCATTGCCGGTGTAATTCTACATGCTTAGCGATGAGAATTGTGTGAGTGATGCAAAATGTTTCATCAAATTGTGAAACCGAACAGGATTATAACGTATAATAGATATGAATAGCTGACTGAACTAATACGGATAATGAAATGAGTAATCACAAGAGATTTGCGCATATTTTCATATTGCTGAGCATCGTTATTCTGTTCAGTACGGCTGACAATTTGCATGCAGGTGAAATGGACGCTCAAGAATCTCAATCTGCAAAGATCAGTATGCCTGAATGGCCGTACAATGGCGGTAAATTCGCAACTCTGGAAGATGAAGTCTCTTTTCGCGTTTACAAAGCCCTCCGCCGTGTGGGTATGTTCGATGTCGCGGTGGGAATTGCCGAAGAGAATATCAATCTGGAATCGCTGGACAGCACAGCAATAGATCTGCTTCTGTCTGAATTCGAGCCGCTCAGAGGGTTTGCTGAGGCATTGGTTTTGACTCTGAATGACTTCTCCCAAAACGATGTTCCGCCCGAGGACAGTAGTTATTTTTCATTCTCCGGAAAACATCAGCCATTCAGGAAAAGCACGGATAAAGTGGGTGACAGATATCCCAACAATATCAAGACCGATGTGTCTGTCTCCATCCAGATCGCGGACATCGAGATGGCGGAGTTCCTTGGATCTTTTGAAGTGGATGTGACAAACGTCGGTGGTGACAGAGCGAAATCCAAAACAAGGGCGATGAAAAAGCTGGAGAATAAACTCGTATACGAGTTAAAATGGTTTTACTGGTTGTCCTACGACATCTATGAGGTCAGTGACGATATGCTTTTTTCCTCTTTTGAAACACAATATCCGGTTCGCAAGGGGATGATCTTCGAGATTGTCGAGCCAGACCGGATCTGGACCATTGATGGAAAGAAAAGTCTAACCCGTGGAGGGAGAGCCGGATTTGCCGCGGTACACGATACTGCGGATGGGGGCACACAGTTGAAAATCCTGCGACAGTGGCGACCGGTCTATCCCGAGACCTGGACTGTTGAATACCCTGCCAGAATTCATGGACTGGGAGCCTATCTGATCACCCCGTCCGTCCGAAAATACTCGGGACTTGGAATACAGTATTTCGCTTTGCCGCTGAAAAAACTGGATTGGGGAGGCGGCATCAAATTCCTAAAGATCACCGATTCCTATGAAGAGGATAATTTCGGATTCGGATTCAATCTGTTCGGTTTGTGGCGCTTTTCGAGAGGCAGCCGAATGGACTTCGGCATCAAGGGCGGACTTGATCTGGATATTGCATTCAAGAAGGATGATGAAGATATGATTGTAAATGCCGGTCTGTTCTCCGGCAGCCTGGGTTTTTACTCCGAGTTTCTGCTCTCCGCGAAAACGGATTTTGTTTGCGAGATCGGTTACCGGCTCGGTGTTAAAACAGATACCTGGGATTACAGCGATGAGGACGAGGATGGTGAGCCTTACTGGCTGGATGAGGCGCCGGAATTGAACAATACCGGTTTCGTACTTTCTCTGGGGATCAAATATCATCTCTTTTAGCAACGCTGACTCTGATTTATTTATTCTTGACTTTTTCAGATAAATTCTTTACGTTTCATGGGAATTTATTTGAAGGAAAAATAGTTCGAATCTCAGCCTGCGGGCGTTGGTCGCTTTTGCTCCAATCTTCGCAGCTGCATTTCTGCTGGTCGGTTTACGCCGGCCGGCGAAACGGACCATGCCCTTGATTTATGTCATTGCAGCCCTCATCGCCGGCATTATCTGGCAGGTGTCGATTCCCCGTATCATCGCATCTTCGATTCAGGGCTTGTTCATCACATTTGATATTCTTTACATTTCATTGCGGCGCAGTCGGTAATATTCCATGGCATCGCCGGGACACTCATTCCACTGCTGATGATCATGATGATGACGCGTTTCTTTGGTACAAAAAGGTCAAGGACAGAAGGCTTGTCCATACTGCCCTTCGCTCTTTTAAGTGGATTGGCATTCACCATACCGTATGCTCTCACCGGTGTTTTACTCGGCCCAGAGTTTCCATCGCTCCTGGGCGCCCTGGTCGGTTTGGCCATTGTTACTTTCAGCGCGCGCAGGGGATTTCTGCTTCCGGATGATAGGTGGGATTTTCCCGATACAAAAAAATGGGATGAGCGGTGGCGAGGCAGTTTCGATGTCAAACTCGATACACTTGCCTCTCGCAGGATGTCGATCTCCATGGCCTGGTTTCCTTACGTACTGGTTGCGCTTCTTCTTGTGCTGAGCCGTTTGCCGCAACTGCCCTTCGCGGCATGGCTGAAATCCCTCACTCTCACATGGCGTGATGTGTTGGGAACTGACATCACCGCCGCATCTCAGCCGCTCTACTTGCCCGGGAGCATGCTGGTGCTCACTGTCCTCATTACATTATTCCTTCTGTTCCAGCACAGCGTTGCGGATGGTCTCATGATCACAGGCAGTCTGGTTGTCGCGCTGCAGGCTGTAGGAGCTGCTGGCGGAAATATGATCGCCATTCACAATGTCGTGGCTGACTCGGCGACTGTCGGATTGCTCGGCAGAGAGGGGGAACACTCCGGAAAACAATCATACCGACCTTGTATTATGTGGTTCTGGTGGGGATCCTGGGACTGGTCGTGATATATGCATTTTAGGCGAGCCGACATCGTACTACATCCCGCCATGGAATGATAGAGAGTATCTCCAGATCATTTCCTCCGGTCTGAGTATTCGAATGAGATAATTTATGCGTCGATGCCCCGATTTCTCATTTGTTTTCAGGAAAAAAATGTGTATATTGTGCTTTTAATTATTCATGCGTATACATAAGTGAAGGGACAATCCAGGAATATGCCGACATTCATCGACGACCAGGTCGATTTTCTCAACACCGCGTCAGCGGGAGAACGCGTTAAGGAACAACGCGAAGCCAGAGATTTACTCTTCGAAGAATTTGATTTCAATCATAGTCAAATAAATAAGCCATCAGAATACAATGAGTTACTGGATAGTTTATCAGCGGCAACTCAGATTATCGTACCCGATGCGGTACAGCAGGAGATCTATCATGCGGATACCGGTACGCATATCATTCCATCAGTTTTCAAAAACATACTCGCAAAGATAAAATCATCATTTATTATCAGGCCTGGAAGTATCACTGACCTGCAGACATTCATCAAGTGGGCATCGAAAAAGCGGGTGAATTATACGATCCGTGGCGCAGGGACATGGCCTTTCGGCGGATGTGTTCCGCTGAACGGCGACGTGATTGTTGATCTGTCGCTGCTCGATTTCATGTCGCTCGATGCAGACAGAGGAGCCCTGACCATCGGTGCGGGAGTGCTGTTTCCGGATGCACGGAACTATCTCCGCAAGCGCGGATTTGCGTTGAGGCAGGAGACAACCAACCGAAACAGTGGCACCATCGCGGGCTGGATCGCTACTGGTGGTATCGGCCTTGGTACGTATAAATATGGTCACGTCTCCACATCGGTCCTCATGTTAATGGTCATTTCACCGGACGGTGAGATGCAGGTACTCACTCCGGATGATGCTGGTTTTGAGAACTATTACAACAGCGAAGGACAGTTCGGAATCATTGCCGGTGCTGTCATCAAAGTACGCAAAGAGAGTTTCGTCACAAAACCGTTTGCTCTCTCGTTTGATTCAACGGAAGACGCCCGTAAATTTGCCACCTGGGTGCGAGATAGTCATCTCGTCCCGACATCGATCATCTATTTCGGTGAATCTTATGTTCAGTCGACCTATCAGATTGAAAAAAAACATATTGAGAAGCGCACACAGACCGCACTGATCGATAATGATCCCATTCAGTTGTCCGATGCCAGAGAAGACATGGATATCGTTCAGGAACTGAAGGCGCACAAGAACATCGTTGTATTGCATTTTGATGATAAGGAGGATTATCAGAAAGCACTGAAATCGCGTCTGTTCGGAGCCAGCGGTGAGAGCAGAACCTTTAGAAATATCAGCTATAATCAGCTTTCCACAGCCCTGGCACATCATTTGTGGGAGCATCGTTTCCTGCCGGTACAGATCAAGCAGCAGGGGCCGTCGCTACTCGTATCCGAAACAGTCTTGCCGGCGGATCAACTGACAAAATATCAGGGCTTTTTGCAAAAGATTCTGTACAAACTCCTGGACATCGAGCTGAAAACAGAAGCGCATTTTCTGCCCGGAAATGAGATCCTGGTACAATCCCTCTTCCTGGCGGATACAAGAACTCTTCGGCATAAGATATATTTCGCGCTGGTACCATTGATGGCACAGGTCGCGTATCAATTCGGCGCGCGGCCGTACGGTATCGGCTTGTGGAATTATCCGTCAATCGCAGTGTGGCGTCAAGCCAATAAGGACAGGCTCGATTCACTATCGGCCTTCAAAAAAGAGGTTGATCCAGATAGTCTCATCAATCGCTCGAAGTTTATGAATCCAAAGGGTCAAAACCTGTTCTTCAATATATTCAAGATCGTCCTGCCGCGATTCAACCGGTGGTTTGTGAACACATATGCCAAGCGGCTGCAGGCTAAGAAACTGGTGCTGTCCTATCCGTTTGAATCGTTGATATGGAAGGCCGGGAAATTTCTGTTTCCGAAACTCGTGCCGCCCGGATTGCATCAGAAAGAGAAAGAGCCGATTTCTGAAATGATATCAGTGTGTGCCGAATGCGACTGCTGTGAACGCGTGTGTCCGACTTCAGATGTCTTTGGGCTCTATGGTCCGGCGACACCGATCACACGGCGTATTACAGCAGAGCGGGTCTCCCGGGGCGCGGAGATCAGTCAATCCGAAGCGCTTGGATTTCTGGTGTGCACACGCTGTGATAACTGCACACGAGCGTGCCCGACTGACATTCCGCTGACCGACGTTTTCGACGCTGTGGAGGAAAGGCCTGAATTCCGGAAAGCACTGGCATTGAGCGATGATGACCGGGATGATTTTGTAGATCGATTCTGGCAGATCATGAAAACCAGTCCGCTGTACAGAGATCATACGATCGCCGAACAGAAGACGGAAGGGTCTCATCTCTCTCATGGTCTGAAAGTTTTATACAAAAAGGGTTTCGATTACAGCCGGCTTTATATCAATCCACGCACATGTATTCATTGCGGAATGTGTTCTGATGAAAATGCCTGTATGTACGGTGCGCGCGAGGGAAATCCACGACAAATACCCGAACTCATCGATGTGAACTGCGCGTTGTGCAATGCGTGCGTCAACTTCTGTCCACAGAACAAGATCGCGCAGGAGGAAAGACTCTATATCGATTCGCTTGTACGCAACGCGCCGGATCTGGAGGAGAAGCGCTACTGGAGCAAACAAAAACTCAGAATCCATGACACGACCACAGTAGTTCGGTCCAATCTCCTTACCGAGATGGCCGATCGCTATGTCACCGAAGAGATCATCATGGAGATCGATAAAGAGGCCTCTACCGGAAAGATCCCCGTATCAGGATCCGGGCAGGGTGACAAGCATATGGGGATCGGTTTTGATGCCGAACGTTTCGCGCATTTTCATATCGTCGGTCCGGCTCAGAACCGGTTGCATGAAGGTGATCCTGAAGAGGAGCTGTCTATCATTCTGGGAAAACGCGATGACTTCTGCAAATTCGATCGGGAAGGAAATCTCCTGAATCCCGTGCATCCCCAGATCAAACTGATGACACCGATTCTTTATAATTCTGTTTCCCTGGTCACCAACGGTTTTGTGGAGCTGGTGCTGATCCACACGGCAGAGCGGCAGGAGAGTCTGGTCGTCATCGATCTCGAACGGTTGTATGAGAACTACGAATTCATCCTTCAGGAGGGCAATTTCAAACGGCTGCCTGCAGTGGTCGTACCCAGGATAGACCATGATCTCCTGAACCGGTTGATTGAAAATTCCGCTGAGAATAGAAGGTTCCTCAAAGATCTCTGGCGTATGCCCATGTTCGAGATCACAATGCATCGAGAAACAGAGCGTACATTGACACATATCCAGACGGCCATTGGTTCTTCCAATGGAAATCGCCCGCTGATCAGCGGTTATCTGGAGATTTCCGAGTATGATCTCATTGGCTCCCTTTCTCTGGCAGGAAGCGCCAAGGAGAAGGTCAACCAGTTTCTCGATATGGGCGTTGACGTGCTTCATATCGATGGGAAAAGAAACCGGGGTGGATTCTACATGACCTCGAGTGCGGTGAGAGCGTTGCACCATTATCTGATGAGAATCGGCAGACGGCATCAGGTCAGCATCATTGCTTCCGGCGGCATAAGGCTTGCTTCGGATACGCAGAAGACAATTCAGCGCGGCGCCGAGGCCACGCTCATCGATTTTGCCGCGCTTCTGGCTATGGACCCATCGGCCTACAAGGCGATCATAGAGAACAAGGCGACGACAGAGAAGCTGCTCAGTCTGGATATTGATTGGGCAATCGACCGACTGAATAATCAGGCAGAGTCCCGGAAAGTTCAGATACTCGAAGTTCTGGGCGCATCCGGTTTCAAGGATATCAAGAAGACGGTTGGCGAGGAGGGCCGCCTTATCGATTTCCATAAGCTGGAAAACAGGATCCAGCTCTCGATATTCGACAATGCTGAAAACGTGGACGAGTACACGCGCCTGAATCAGGAACTGATCGAGAGTGAGAAAATTCCCGATGCTGCTGCGGTCAGATACAGTGATTTGATGGAGCGAATCGTTCCCATGCCCAATCCACATCATTTTTACCGGCTCGGAGATACGAATCAACAGCTCTATCAGCGTGATTTTGTCTGGCCGGGATCCCTGATCGAATCGCTCGGACTCATGGCCGCAGGAGATCCCTCCATGCTCGATTTCAGAAACGCGAAAGGCGAGGGATTGCTGGGAGACGGTTTCGATGTCATTCGCATACTTTACAACAAAGACCCAATGGATGTCACGGATGAGGAACTGAACTGCGTCAGCGCCGCGCTGCCGCTGGATAAAGATCTGACGCTTCAGGCGCCATGGATGTTCGGCGGCAAGTCTGTCGGTTCTATCGGTCTGGATACGTGGAGAGCGCATGTGATCGCTTCGCGAAAACTCGGCATTCAATATGATACAGGCGAAGGCGGATATCCAACCTGCTTTTTTCTCAACTCGAATGGAGAACCGATATTTTTCACAGAGGATGAGATTCAGATCCTTAAACCGTTGTTCATGGACAGAAATGACTATACAGTACATCAAATCCGGGAAAAGCTGAAAGATCAGCAGATCACTGAAGATGATCATCCTGAGCTGTTTGAAAAACTCAATGCCTATCCGAATCTGAAGCCGTTCCATTTCATGATCATTGTCGATGAACAGGATGAACCCTTCGTCTCCACTGAGTTGAAGACCGGCCTTTTTGGAGTGCGCGCATCCACTATCAAGAAAGCGAGGCGTGTGGTGATCGCCTACAGTCAGGGTGCCAAAATGGGAATTGGTGGACATATCCTTGCGCAGAAGGTGAACAAACTCGTTTCATATATGCGAGGGGTGGAAGGCATCGAGCGGTTGAACGCGGGGAAGGTGGAGAAGTTGCGTCAGTTGCTGCAGAAGGTCATCGATAGAGAAGACCATCCGTTGAAGGACGTTTCCGAGAGCGCCCTGCCGGTTTTTGAAAGAGCGCAGGAGGCACAGCGAATCACCAACAAGTTTAAAAAAGAGATATGGCAGATTCAGGAGTTTGTCTATAATCTCAGGGAAAAAGATGAAATCGATCCAATCGAGTCTGAAAATATTATCCGGTTGTGTGAAGACATCATTGAATATTCTTACAGCAGCATCATTTCTCCGTTTCCGTTCCACAACTGTTATTCGATCGAGGATGTCAAAGCTTTTATCGATGTCGTGCGTATGATCAATCCGGATGCGGTGATCGCGATCAAGGTGTCACCATCCATAGACATCGAATTTATCGCCGCCGGCCTGGGGCGTATCGCCAGGGATAATACAGATGAGATGTTGAAAGCAAAATTCGGTCCCTATGAAAAGATGACGCCCGAGATGGAGGCCTATGCACGAAAGTACGGGATGAAAATCGAAGTGTGGCTCGATGGACCGCGGGGGGGGACAGGCGCTTCACCGAATATCATCAAAGGCCAGATGGGGATGCATGTAGAGTATGCCATACCCCTCATCCATCACCGGTTGGTCCGGGACGGACTTCGCAACTATGTGAATTTTATCGTGTCCGGTGGTATGCGGACTTATGCCGATGTGATCAAGGCCGTGGCTCTGGGTGCGGATGGCATCATTTGGGGCACGGCGCCGCTTGTCGCGATCGGATGTGACCGCAACAGGAACTGTCACGATGGATGTTCAAGAGGTATTGCGACGAGCAATCTGGTCTTGCAGAAACTGCGTGATGTGAAGGAAAACACACAGCAGATCATCAACGCGTTTACGATGATGCAGATGCAGGTCATGCGTGCGTTGGCGGCCCTCGGTTTTCACGATATTCGTGAACTGCGCGGCCGTTTCGATAAGATCCATTGGGCGGGATTGAAGGAACGGGTGGATCATCGCTACAGAATCCGGAATGAAGTGATCAAGGAGATCGAACGGGATGAGCAGCAATTTGAGGAGCGCATGGCGCGCGCAACCGCCCAGTCCAATTGCGGCGTGGCCGCGATCAGTGGGACTGATTCGGTGCCGGGTTATATACTCGACCGGGCACTGCAGTCCATGAGGAACAGAGGCATGGATGGCGTCGGTATGGCAAAGACGCTCTGCTTTCCGGATCACCCAAATGATTACGCCTTCAGCGTCCTGGTCAAGGCCGTCGACCAAACGGAGATGGAGACCAGGCTTGTGGAAGAATGGGAATACAAGGGGATTCCCTTTTCGCAGGAAAAGCTTAGAAAAGAGAGCCGCAAGAGAATTATCGATCAGCGCACCAGACTTATGGACCGGATAAAACTTGTCTTCCTTGATCCGTACTTCGAATTCAAGGATCATGGTGTGCGGGATTCTTACAAAAGAGACGCAAATAATCATGAACGGGATTACAGGGAATTCGGCAACGCGGATACAGATCCGGGGGATATTTTCAGGTATTTCGTTCGCGTGAAAAAGGATGTCCTGCACAATTACATTGAAAGTGAACTCCTGTTCGAGGGGCGTCCGCGGTTTATCAATCATCTTTTCCCGAAAGTAACGGAGAAAAACTACAAGAGCAACAAGGCGTTCATGTTGAAGGCCGAAGACCAATTCGTGTTTCAACACTCCCTGAGAATGACGCGTATACTTTATGTGTCAACTGTGAAAGCGCATGAATTCAGAAAATTCCTCGCAGATGATTATGACGCTATCGATAAAAATGAGCCGGTTGTATTCGGTGAAGATGGATTGAAACAGCAGATAGGACTTCTTGAGGCGTATCGTGACTTTGTGATGGCGCATGCATACGAGCATCACAAACACAGATATGCGACACGCGATTACAAGATCGCTGCCGTCATGTCGTGCGGCAAGAATTTTGGCGTCTGGAAAACAGCCGGCAGGGAGATCCCGTGGGAGACACCGGATGCGCCGAATAACATCATTCACGTGCGACTAGCAACCGGTTCAGATGTTGAACAGATGAATGCGCATCCGTTTGCCAAACTGCACACAGCACTGACGCACAATGGTGAGACGACCAATTATGAAGCGCTGAAACAACGTGTGGAACAATTCAATATGTCTCCGCTGGCGTCCACAGACACAGAGGTCGCGGCATTGAAATTTCATCTCACCGGTGAAGAGTGGGAATATCCGGACTGGGCACTCTTCGAGAGCTTCTCCCCGACGACGGGGGATGATCTTGAACTCATCGATCCTGATCTCAGGAATCAGTTGGAGCACGTACAGCGAGTCGAATTTGCCAGCTCACCGGATGGTCCTTATCAGTATCTTTGCCTGCGCCACAATCCGAAGGATAGGGTGACGGAACGCGTGGATTTGAAGGATCCAGCCGATCTGAGGCCGAATATCAGCGCTTTCTGGAGTGATGGAAGCAATCGCACAAGGCGGTCATTCAGCATGATCGCGTCCGAAGAACAGGCGATTAAAACCATGCTCACGTTGCTGGATCGCGAGGGAATTATCGACGGCGCTGAACCGGACTGCACATTTGCAAGCAGCGGTATGATCAGCAGGTATCACACGACCGCCAAAGGCAGGATCAAGGAGGTTGAGTACATCGACCGTTACGGACGAAAGATGCATCAGGAAGATTACGGGTCTCATTACAGTGTCCATCGGGATCAGTTACCCGCATCTGCCCAATTCAATGTCGATGAAGCGTGGAAAGAGGACTACAAATCTTTCTTTACAAGAGAGCTGCGGAATATAAGTTTCCAGTCCTTTCGCTGGCTGCTGGAGAATATGGTTCATGAGACATCCGATGATGCTGCGTTCACCTCGCGTCTTTCAATGCTGACATGGCTCAGGGATTACGTGCGCACCTTGAATCCGGGCGAGAAGGCGTTGAGTTCTTTGATCGATATTGTGGAGAACTGCATCAATATGATGCTGGATCGGGCGGAAGAGCCTGCTTTTACAAAATACCGGAAGTGCGATCAGGGACGCATTGACCAGATTGATGCAGCGGTGGACAAGGGCTGTACCCTGGTGATCGATGCCCACGATTTTCTTGCCGAGGGGACGGACCCACGATTTTCACTCGCATCGTTCCTGAAAAATGCCCATGCGAAGGGGTGGCGTGATTTCATCCTGTACCGTGTACGCGGTCAACGTCTGATATCCCCGGCGGTTATGGGGAGAGTCAATACGGACGACGTGACCATGGATGTGTTCGGTGCAGCCGGCGAATATTTTGGCGCCTTCATGCAGGGGGGGACTGTCCGGCTTCATGGCAATGCCCAGAATTTCTGCGCCATGTGTATGCATCATGGCAATTTGTATATCTTTGGCAATGCCGGCAAGGTGTGCGGGTACGCATCAAAAGGAGGCAAAGTATTCATCATGGGAGATGTTGTGGATCGCGGATGGACGAATTCCGTCAATGATTCGCGCTGCCAGGATCTGGAGGTGTGCATACTCGGCTCTGCAACCAAATACGCCGGGGAATCTCTCATGGGAGGTCAGTTCTTTTTCGGCGGCCTTCATTTCGACAGTCACGGCAGACTGAAATTCAACGAGCGTCCGTATCTCGGGACGAAGATGTTGGGCGGCGCATCCCGTGGAAATTTCGTCCTTTTCGATCCAAAGAACACGCTGAAAGAGGCTCAATATGTGCATGGCCAGGTCAGGGAGTTCTCTGATAGCGAATGGACCTTTTTCCATGAAAAGATCACGGAGACATTTCATCTCTCCAATATCGAGATCTTTCGTCTCAAAGACCGGGAGTACATTGTGGTGGACGGCAGGAAGATCGATATCGATCCCGATAATTTCAAACTGATCGTGCCAAAAGGCGGCCTGAAGGGATATGAGTCACACTGACCGTTGATAATCATACAAAAATAGAAGAAAGGGCGTACAAATGCAGAATATTCGCTCGCAATCATTGAACGAAGGCTGGACATTTCATCAGATAGGGAAAACAGAGTATTATCCCGCGCGCGTTCCGGGCTGCGTACACCTGGATCTTCTTGATAACGGTCTCATCGACGATCCCTTTTACAGGGAGAATGAAAAGCTGATGCAATGGATCGAAAAGATGTATTGGGAGTACTCCCTTGAGTTTGATCCGGATGCCGATATTTTCGAGCGAAAAAATATTGAACTCATATTCGACGGAATCGATACCTATGCCACTGTGTTGCTGAATGACGAACAGGTCATTCAGGCGGATAACATGTTCCGGCCCTGGCGCGCGGATGTCAGGGATTTAATTAAAGAGAAAAAGAATCAGCTTCTCGTCAGATTCCGGTCGGCTGTCATGGAAATCCTGCCCAGGATTCAACAGTTGGACTATCGGCTGCCTGTTCCCTTTGATAAACAATTCGGCACCATGCCTTACACCAGGAAAGCGGCCTATCATTATGAATGGGACTGGGGACCCAGGCTGGTCACCAGCGGACTCTGGCGTCCGGTCCGGTTGGTTGCATGGGACCAGATCATGATCCGGGATATGAGCCTGAAGGTCTTGTCTCTGAATTCGAAAAAGGCAAAATTACAACTCACCCTGGAAGTGATGGCAGAGCAGAAATGCAAGGCGAAAATGAAGATCTGCGATGATCGGGGGAGGGCGAAAGAAAACACAAAGGTGGGGCTTGAGGAGGGTGAAAGTACGATTCAATACGACTTCGTCATTTCCGACCCGGAACGGTGGTGGCCGCGTGGTTATGGTGAACAGCCTATGTATGACATCCAGGTGGAATTATCCGCCAAAGGCGAAACCGCTGCGGCAAGTCGGAGAATTGGTTTGAGAACAGTGGCGTTGGATGCGGAAGAGGATGATGCCGGAAGAAAATTCAGTTTTAGCGTCAACGGCGTCCCCGTGTACGCCAAAGGGGCAAACTGGATACCGGCGGATAATTTCACGCCGCGTGTGTCCGCTGAGCGATACCGGCACCTGATTTCCAGCGCTTCGGACGCCAATATGAACATGCTGCGTGTCTGGGGAGGGGGCATCTATGAGGATGATATTTTTTATGAGCTTTGCGACGAGTACGGCATATTGGTGTGGCAGGATTTTATGTTTGCCTGTGCGCTCTATCCGGGGGATGACACGTTTCTCGATTCTGTGAGAGAAGAGGCGACATATCAGGTGCGGAGACTGCGCCATCATCCCTGCCTGGTGCTATGGTGCGGAAATAACGAGATCGGTCAGGGTTGGAACGAATGGAACTGGAAAAAGGAACTTCCGGAAGATGTCTGGTCGGACTATGGAAGACTGTTTCATGGTGTGCTCAAGGATGTCTGTGCCAGGGAGGACGATTCGAGGACGTACTGGCCCACATCTCCGGGCAACGATTTCGAACAGATGAAAGAAGCCCAGGATCATTCCAGAGGGGATACGCATTATTGGGGCGTTTGGCATGGGAAAGAACCATTTGATAAGTACACAGAGATCAGTCCAAGATTTATGAGCGAATACGGATTCCAGAGCTTTCCGGAACCAAATGCCGTCAACAGGTTTGCAATCGAAGAGGATAAGGAGCTCTTTTCCCCTGTGATGCTGAATCATCAGAGATGCCCGAACGGCAATTCATTGATCAAAACCTATATGGAAAAGTATTACACGGTACCAGTCACGTTCGACAAATTTGTTCTGATGAGCCAGATCCTTCAGGCAGAGGGGATAAAGGCGGGAACAGAGCATTTTCGCAGGATCCGTCCGCATTGCATGGGCAGTCTGTACTGGCAGTTGAATGATTGCTGGCCGGCAGCCAGCTGGGCTTCGATCGACTATTACGGTAACTGGAAGGCACTGCATTATGCTGCGAAACGTTTCTATTCGACATTTCTCGTGTCACCTGTCCTGAAAGGCAGCTCGATTGATATCCATATTGTATCGGATGATACGAATGCTGTGAAGGCGGGACTGATAGTTCGGTTATATTCGATGGACGGTCCGCTGCTGAGTGAATGGAAACGCAAGATCAGGATCAAGCCTCTGTCCAGCGATATTCCGCTGACTCTGGAGATGGATGACTTTCCTGAGGAGGCACGGCCGGAGGAAAGTTTTCTCTATTGTGCGCTTGAAACAGAGGATGGGTTACTGGCTGAAAATATGCTGCTCTGCGTCAGCCCGAAAGAGGTTCGCTTGCCGGAACCCCGCTACTCTATTGCGTATGAGCAGGTCGAATCAGGAATTGCCCTCAACCTGACATCCGAAAATTTGGTGCGACATCTGTTTCTGAGCGCACCGGATATCCCGGGAACATTTGATGATAATTTCTTTGATCTATATCCGGGAATCACACGAAAGGTCTTGTTCCAGCCTGAAGATAAAGACCTTTCGCTTTCGAAAATAGAGAGTAAGGTGACTATGTTATCGCTTCATGATCTCTTGAAATGATAAGGACGCCATTGGTCAGGCATTACGCGCGTCGTGGGAAGTTGTGTAAATCCAGAGCGCAGCAAATATTCCAATGTATAGACTCCAGAAAACACCATTTAAAAAACCATCGAGCCAAAGTTCTCCTTTTGCATTGGGTAGAAGTTGAAGCAATGATCTGTGATTCAGGAGATAATTTTGTGTGATCGGTACCAGGTATTCCCCGCAGATCTTGTTGGTGAATTTGCTGTAAAATGATACAAAGGAAATGATGAGTAAAATTCTGCGAACAACATTCAGAATGGCTGCGCCGAAAAGAAGCGAGAACATATACAGACAGAAGGTGATGGCGTGCAGCGGCGCATTTTTAAATAGAGAGGTAAATGTATTTATTGCATCGGCCGGCATGGGAACCCTGGTG
>JAZBPW010000054.1:0-10072 GCA_036351795.1 Candidatus Zhuqueibacterota bacterium
GAGAACACTCGTACGCAGTACAGGGTCGCAAAAGCCAACTGGGATGCCGTTCAGCAGTCTGTTCTGGTACGCGCGCCCATCAGCGGCACGATCACGAGTATCAACGTGCAGGAATCGGACAATGTCCAGCCCGGTGACGCGCTGTTCACAATATCTCAGACCGGGAGACTGAAGACGAGGTTATGGCTCACCGAAAACGAGCGCCGTGATATTCACCCGGGAGACCGCGCGGAAGCACGGTGGAACGATGCGGTCATTCAGGGCAGCGTCACTCAGGTCGATTTATCGCTCAACACGCAAAATCAGGCCTTCGGCGCCACAGTTGAATTTGACAATCCCGGAAATTCTGTGATAAGCGGCGTCAATGGCGAGATCACGATTTTTTCCGACACCGAAACCGATGCCTACATCGTGGAGAGAAAAAACGTCATTGAGAAGGGCGACAGTTATTACGTTTTCACTGTGAATAAAGATCGCGCTGTATTGACACCGATCGTAACCGGCAGAGAATTCGGACTCGATCTCGAGGTCACATCCGGAGTATCCGAAGGTGATTCACTGATCACAGAAGGACAATTGATGCTTGAGGGCGGAGACCTCGTCAATATCGTTGCGGGCGCAGAGTAAACCGAACTATCAGTCAGCTAAAGGAATCAATATGTTTTTATCAGATATTTCAATAAAGAGACCCATTATGATGAGCATGGTGCTCATCGCCTTGCTTCTGTTCGGAAGTATCGCGTACTTCGGGCTCAATCTGGATCTGGTGCCTGACGTGAGCATTCCGGTGGTCACCGTGCAGACAGTCTATCCCGGCGGCGGCCCGAAGGAGATAGAGACGCAGACCACCAAGAGAATCGAAGACGCGGTATCCACAATCAGCAACATCGACGAGATCACATCCTATTCCATGGAATCGCTCTCTCTGGTCTTCATCATTTTCGATCTATCCAAAGATATCGACATCGCACAGCAGGAGGTTAAGGAAAAGGTCGATGCCATCCTGAACAGCCTCCCGGCGGACGCGGAACGACCGATCATTCAGAAGATCGACATCAATGCCGAACCCATTATCGACATCGTGCTCTCAGGCAATCTGGAGATGACCGAGTTATACGATATCGCCGATAAAACCCTCCGCGACAGGTTCGCGCAGATCGAAGGCGTCGCGAGCGTCAATGTCACAGGCGGAGGTGAGAGGGAAATCAAGATCGAGCTCGATAACCGAACGGTTTATCAACAGCAGATCTCATTGTCACAGCTTTCCGGCATGCTGCCGATGCAAAACATGGATATGCCTGCCGGGAATTTCAAACAACGGACACAGGAATATTCCGTCAGGCTCAAGGGTGAGGTCGAAGCCCTGGAGACCCTGGAAGACCTGAAAGTACCCACCGGTTACGGCATGAAGAGGATCGGCGATATCGCCACCATACGTGATGAGGCCGAGGAAGTTCGAATCCGGTCATCCTATTTCGACAACATCCGGAAAACCGGAAGCGACAATGTCGTGCTGTTGAGCCTGATCAAGGCAAAAGACGGGAACACTGTGAATGTTGCCAGGTCGGTAAAAAAGATTGTCCCAGAATTGGACAATGAACTGCCGGAAGGAACGCAGCTTGCCATTGTATCGGACAGCTCCATTCTCATTCAGGGATCCGTTCAGGACACGTTGAGCAATATTCTGATGGGTATATTGCTGACCGGACTGGTGCTTCTCTTCTTTCTGCATGATCTGCGCTCGACCACAATTGTCGCGCTCTCCATGCCGATGTCGATCCTGTCCACCTTTCTGTTGATCCAGCTCTTCGGATTTACGCTGAATCTCATGACCCTCATGGGATTATCGACTGCGGTTGGAATTCTTGTTTCCAATTCGGTGATCGTGCTTGAGAACATATTCAGGTATAAGCAGATGGGAAAGGACAGAAAGGAAGCGTCATCAAAAGGCACGGCGGAAGTCGTAGTCGCCGTCATCGCATCCACAATGACAAATATCGCTGTCTTCCTGCCCATCGCGAACATGGGCGGCATGATGGGTATGTTCTTTCAGGAATTTGCGCTCACCGTCGTCTTTGCGACTGTCTTTTCTTTGCTCATGTCCTTCACCTTGACACCGATGATGGCATCCCTGATCATTCCGGAGAAGGATACGAAAAAGCATGCCATTGGGCAACGACTCGAAACGCTGTTTCATTCGTGGGAGACGGCTTATCAAAAGGCATTGACCTGGCTCTTACGAAATAAGAAGCGCAGCGGACTCGTGATACTCGTCAGTATCCTTTTGTTCTTCTTGAGTCTGGGCGTCGCGTCGCGTATCGGTTTCGACTTCATTCCAACCCTGGATGAAGGCGATATCAAGGTCGAGGTCGAACTCCCCATTGGTTATAATCTGGATCAGACGGCTGAACTGCTGAAACGCGTAGAAGGACGGACACTCGAATTCGATGAAGTAAAAACAGTCACCACGACCCTTGGACAGATTGATGAGTTGAACCAGGGCACGAACATGGCGCTATTGAAAGTAAAACTGATCGATGTGGGTGACCGCGACATATCCACTGAACAAGCTACGGCCAGGCTCATCGAAGCGTTTTCAGATATTCCCAACGCCAGAATTCGCGTGGCTGCCATGTCTTCCATGGGCATGGGCACCGATCCGGTGAATTTCGCGCTCATGGGACAGGATGTGGACACGCTCGATGCCTACAAGGACATTGTTCTCCAGAGGATACAGGACGTACCGGGCATGATCAATCTGAATACCAGTTCGAGATCGGGTAAGCCGGAACTTACGATCTACCCTGACAGGGAAAAATTAGCAAAGGCCGGACTGACCATTTACGATCTGGCCATGGCCTTACGCGGTTCCCTGGAAGGCATGGTGACGACCAAGTACAAGGACCGCGGCGAGGAGTACGACATCCGCGTCATGGTGTCAGATCAATCCGTGGACACCCCCTCGGAGATAGGCAACATAACCATCGCCGGTCAGGACATGTCCTACAGAATTTCACAACTGGCTGATATCAAGTTCACAGAGGGATACAGCAGAATCATTCATAAAGACAAATACAAAATGATCGAGTTCACCGCCGGAACCGCTCCGGGAGTCGCGCTTGGCGACGTGACGGGCGAGATCGACCGTCGGCTGGAAGACATGGAGATGTCGCCCGGCTATAAAGTGGAATGGACAGGTATGGCGGAGATGATGCAGGAGACTATCGTGGACATGCTCTTCACATTCATCCTGGCGATCGTCCTGACCTACATGCTGCTGGCGGGGATTCTCGAGAGCCTGACCCAGCCGCTGCTTATCCTGGGGACTGTTCCCCTGGCTCTGATCGGTGTGTTCGGAGGGCTCGCGGTATCCAATTTATCCATGAACTCAATTTCCATGATGGCCATCATCATGCTTCTCGGAATCGTGGTGAATAACGCGATCCTTTTGCTGGATTATACGAACATACTCATCAGGCAGCGCGGCATGAGTGTTCACGACGCTCTCATCGAGGCCTGTCCCACGAAACTGAAACCGATCCTGATGGCATCCATCGCCATCATTCTGGGTATGCTGCCAATGGCGCTCGGAATCGGCGCTTCGGGGAGGGAATTCCGTCAGCCGATGGGCGTTGTGAGTATCGGCGGGTTGATTATATCAACCCTGCTGACCCTATTCGTGATACCGGCATTATTCAATTTGACGACAAAACTAGAAAGCAAGCGAATCAATTCGGATTAACAGAGTTATCAGGAGATGTTCTATGTTGAAATATATTTCACTCATTTTCAGTTTCACATTCATATTGATCCGCCCCGCGGCTGCCGACACCTATGATCTGGAGCGGTTTTTGTCGCTCGTCAGAGACAACAGTAAACAGCTCCAGCTTGCAGTCAAGGAAAAGGAGCTGGCGAAGGTCAACAAGCGGCAGGCGATATCCACCGCGCTGCCCAGGGTGGCCCTTCAGGCCGACTACACGCGGAATCTGACCGACTACTACATGTATGCGGATCTTGGAGAACTGTTCGGAGGCGGCGATGACGGAGCGGTGAAATTCAAAGTCAACCGCACCAATGAATACAGCGCGAATATCGCGCTTCAGCAGACGCTGTTCAGTCCCAGTGTTGGTAGCGCCATCAAGGCAGCGCGACAGTACCAGAAACTGACAGATCTCGCTTACGAAGCCAATGAGCAGGGCGTTATCAGTGCTGCCAAGTCCATGTTTTACCAGACACTACTTTTGGAAAAATTCTGGAAGATATCGAAGAGCGCTGAGGAAAATGCGAAGGATAACTACGACAACATGTCCATGAAGTTCGACAACGGCGTCGTCTCGGAATTCGAGCTGCTTCAGGCTGAAGTACGCTGGAAAAATATCATCCCGGAGACCGCGAAAGCCAGGCGCAACTATGAAATGGCGCTCAACAACCTGAGAAATCTGTCAGGAATTCCTGTAGATACCAGCATTGAACTCGAAGGAGATTTCGATGAATACCCACCAATGCCTGATAACATGATGCCATTCGAAAGCGTACTGCGCCAGCGCCCGGATTTCAATGCGTTATTATGGGAAGAAAAATTGCGCAGCACCAATCTGTCTGCCAAGAAATCGGCATTTCTCCCGACGCTGACCGGCTCCTTCGTCTATGCCTACAGCGCACAGTCGGACTACTGGAAACTGGAACAGGACAATGGCCTGCTCATGGCCGGTGTCAATCTGTCCATTCCGATCTACACAGGCGGGTATTTGAGTTCGGAAGTACAACGCGCCAGGATCGAGCTCAATAAAACACAGGTGTCGATCGACACAAACAGGGAACAGATCTATAACGAAGTCAGCAACATTTATTTGCAGTTGAAGGAGGCACATCAGCGGATCGCGTCAGCCGAAGCCACGCTGAAGGCAGCGGAAAAGGCATTTCAGATCGCCGAGACCACGGCGCAGAACGGTCTGGCCACTCAGCTTCAGCTCAAGGATGCCAGACTCGGATTCGACCAGGCGACGATGAACTATTACGCTGCCATTTTCGATTACCTGAACGCTACTTTCCAGTGGGAAAGGGTGACGGGAAGAGTGGAATAGCCAAATGCCAAGGATCGGTCTGGGCTGGGTTCACTCATATCTCAACGCCAGAATGGGATCCATCTTGGAAGCCTTGAACGCCGGCCAGAAACCGAACGTAAGCCCGACCGTCGTACAGAATAGCAGTCCGACGATTGTCCATTCCAGGGGAATGTTGATCGCAAAGTGAGTGATGATGCTGACGACATTTCCCAGGGCAAAGCCCACGGCCACGCCGATCAATCCGCCGATATTGCTCAGGATCACGGCTTCGAGCAGAAACTGCATCAGGATGTTTTTCCGTTTCGCGCCGAGAGATTTCCTGATGCCGATCTCTTTCGTTCGCTCCGTCACCGAGACGAACATGATGTTCATGATCCCGATGCCGGCGACGATCAATGCAACGATACCGATCACGAAGGCGCCGACCTTGATACCAGCTGTCACTTCATTGAAGGTCTTGATCTGACTGTCATTGGTGAAGATGGTAAAATCATCTTCCTGATGGGGCTTGAGTCCGCGTTCCATGCGCATCACAGCGCGGGTCTCATCGATGGCATCCTGGACGAGATCGGGCGAAATGGCGCGAACCGTGATATTGACAGAGCGTTCACGACCCCTGTTATCTCTGTCTCCGTAGATCCTTTTAAATTTCGTGATCGGTAGAAGCAGATAATTGTCGAAATTGCCGCCGAGTGCTGACTTCTTCTCCCCCATCACGCCGATGACTTTGAACTTCCTGCCATCAATTTTTATGGTCTTCTGAATCGGATCCGTCCAGGGGAACAGGATTTCCGCAACAGCCCAGCCGAGGACGACAACACTTCTCCCAACTTTCACATCTTCATTTGTCAAGTTTCGACCCAGCTGCAGATAATGCGTATTGTTTTCCGAATATTCCGGCGTACCACCGCAGATCGTGAGGTTTTGATTCGTTGATTTATCGCGATATTTTGCCACATGACCGAAACTCCACAGCTCCGCGCCGACGAGATCAACGGTCTTCACCTTCTCGCGTATGGCGTTGGCGTGCGTCACTGTCGTCGGCCGCCGTGCCATGATCTTGCGCATCTCCTCTTCGCTGATGGGACCGCCGGCAGCCCACTTCTGTACCTGAAATGTCTGGTTGCCGAGGACACTCATCTCCCTTTCCATGGTGCTCTGAATCACGGAGATACCTGTCATGACGGCAATGATCGATGCCACGCCGGCTATGATGCCGATGAGCGTCAGGCTCGATCTCAGTTTATGCGATCTGATGGAATTGACCGCCATTACAAAAGCCTCTGTGAGTCTCATGCTTTACTCCCCGACTCGTATGCGGACGAATCTACATTCGAATTCATTATTCCCATCTCAATGCCTCTATCGGGTGCAACCTGGACGCCCGAAACGCTGGAATAATACCGGATACCACACCGACGAGTATCGAAATGAGCAGCGCGACGGTGACGATAGGCAGTGATACCGAGGCCGGCAGCACCATCTTGTCAATGAGCGAGGCGACGCCAAAGGACAACGCCACACCGATAAATCCGCCGACCAGACAAATGATGGATGATTCAAACAGGAATTGGGTAAGAATCGTCCTTCGCTTGGCGCCAATGGCCTTGCGAATACCGATCTCGCGCGTCCTCTCCGTCACCGATACAAACATGATGTTCATGACCCCAATCCCGCCGACGAACAGAGAGATCCCCGTGATCACAAGACCGATCAATACCACCACTCCCATGATGTTGTTGTAGGCATCCATCAGCGTATCCATGGTGTTCAATGAAAAGTTATCCCGCTCGGTGGGTTTCAGTTTGCGTATCTTTCTGAATTCTCCCACAAGCTCATACCTGAAATCGTTCATCAGATCCTGACTCGGCGCCTTGACAGCAACGCTGAACCGGCGGTTTGTGCTTCCATAGACTTTCATGAATGTTGTGATTGGAATATAGATCTGTCTGTCCATGTTGGGCCCGCCGAAGAAACTCGCGTTCCCCTGTTTTTCCATGATCCCGATGACGCGGAACTTGTATCTTCCGATCTTCATCTTCTTGTTGATGGGATCGACATTCTTGAAAAGCTGATCCCGGATCTCATGGCCGATGATACAGACCGGTTTCTTGCATTGCACATCCAGATCGGTCATGAAGCGCCCGATTTCAGGCATGGCGCTTGAGACATCCATCTGTTCCTCGGTCGTTCCGATGACAGGGATTCCCTCAAGGACATTGGACCTGAATTTCACATTTTTCTGTGCGTTGGTCGTCGGATTGATGGCGCGTGCAGTTTTTAAGGTATACTTGAGTTTCTGGCTTTCCTTGTAGGTGACATTGGGACGGTTGCGGAATTGGAAAAAATTGCCAGTGATGATCCAGGGCGTCCGGGAGAGGTGATATACATCTGACCCGATCGAGGAAATACTCTCTCTGAATCTGTTGCCGAGCCCGTTAGCCACCGTCATTGTTGTGACAACCGCAAGAATTCCGATGATGATCCCGAGAGTAGTGAGTATGCCCCGGGTTTTATTCGCCTTTAATGCGGATAGCGCGATACGAAATGATTCGACATAACTTTGTAAGGAAAACATAGTGTTATCCGGTATTGTAAAAGAACGACGATGGCTTTATTTGCCGGCGTTTTGTGCCGTTACGCTCATATGATTTTGAAGTGTTTCGCTGATCGCACGGTAGCTGCCGGTGATGATCTCATCATCTTCCGAAACACCCTCAATGATCTCGATGTGCGTCTCGCTCTGAATGCCCGACGTCACCTGCTTTGCCTTCGCCTTTCCGTCCACGATGATAAAAACGACTTCCACAAAACCGTCCTTGTCCGGCACATAGGTTACCCTGGTGGTGCTGTCAGCGATTGCCGCCCCTTTTTCCCCGGCAGCAGGCTTTCTGTTCAGCTGTTCAGGTGTTCGAACTGTCACGCACTGTATGGGAACGCCGATGGCATCGGCGCGGGTTTCGGTGACGATATCGCTGCTCGCCGTCATTCCCGGCCTCAATTCGCTGGAAGGATCCAGTATGGAGATCTTTACCTCGAACTCCGTCTTCTGGTCAGTCGTCCCCATGCCTGAAATCGTGGCGCTGCTTGCGATTTCGCTGATCACTCCGTGAAAGACCTGATTCGGGAGCGCATCCACCTCTATGGTCGCGCTGTCTCCCAGTGAGACCGAGACAACATCGTTTTCATCCACATTCACCAGCGCCTCCATTCCGGATAGATTCGAGACGATCATGATCACATCTTCCTGGAATTGCGATCCCAGTGCGATCTCACCAACCTCTTTATTGAGCTCGCTGATCGTTCCTGACATTGGAGCATATATCGTTGTCTTTGAATAATAATCTCTTGCCTGCTTCAACGCGGCTCTGGACTGTTCTACCATTTCCAGTGACGATCTATATCGCGCCTTTTCAACCTGCGCGGCCGCGTAGGTCTGATCCATCGCCGCTTCGGATTCCAGGCTTTTCTCAAACAGCTCTTTGGTCCGGTCGAAGTCCTTTTCAGCCTTGTGCATATTCTCCTTTGCCAGCAATGCGTTGGACTCCGCGGAACGAAGACTTGCCTCTGCCCTCTCAACATCGGCGTTAAACCGTTCCCTGTCCAGTTGAACGAGAAAATCGCCTTTCTCCACCCAGTCACCCTCCTCGACGCCAAGACGCGTTATCTTGGCAGCTACATCGGCGCTGATTTTCACCTGCATTTGAGGCTGGATTCGTCCTGTTGCCGTAACCGTTTCGACGATCTTGTGACGTTCTACTTTTTCCGTCTGAACAGTCAGACCCTGATGACCGTTCTTTTTTGTCAGAAGCATAATGACCATCAACAGAACCACGATGACGACGATCGAACCGATGATGATTTTTTTTCTGGATTTTGCCATCATAACCTCGATTTATGATTATCAGACAAATGCAATTACAAGTATGTCCCCGTTTACGTATGAAATAAAAGAAATGTTACATCGTGCAGGTAAAAAATAATGTTGTGCTGAAGAACATCATGTGGGTATAGTCGAACAGGGCGGAGTTCCCCGCTCTATTCGATAGAGTAACTCTGGATGTGTCCCGATGCCAGCGTTGCCGGTGTCGCTGTTCGCGTGTCGCATCACTATCCATACTGGAATGCGCGTAAGCTCAATGGTCCGCATGAAAGGGACTATTTTCGGTCGTAACCGTTTGATTTTTCAGTCCGTTTTCCCAGCCTATTTCACCTTACCGTTGCCAGGCTATCGTTTCCGTTAATCCAAAATCTTTTGACCCTTTCGGCCAATGAGGTAAAGGCCCGCCCCGATGATGAAGAGCATGGCTGTTACGGTTAACGTGATCAATCGATCACCAGAGTTAACAACCGTCACCGATAAGATCAACATGGCGGAGGCAACCAGCAATGTAATGATCCCTACAACACCATAGGCAGCAATGCCGCTCTTATCGCCACTGCGCAATTCAGTGAATACATCGATGGGCATGGCGAGTTTGTCGAAGAATTTCTCCACAATCATCCGGTCCCCGGTCGTTTCCCTGGAAAAGAGTCGGGTAAAAATGACCAAACTGATGTAGAAGGCGACTGCCGAAACGGCAAACACAAGAATATTGATACCGGCAACAGTATTGGCACTCGTCAGGTAAAACAGACCGAATTGCGCAGTCGTCCAGATCAGCAGCACGATGTTCGCAACCATACGTTTACTCAGATAGAGTTTCCTCAATGGTTCCGACGCGAGCAGAACGAGCAGTGTCGTGAACAACGCCGCGTAAATCTGAACGCCAATAGTGTAGCCCAATATGAATCGCGCGATAAAGCTGACCAGCAATCCATTGACAATGGCGTTGAGTGCGGACCACCGGGGCAGCGACTTGAAAATGAGCCCGCATGCCATCGGCAGTGCGACAGGGACATAGAAAAGAGAGACGAAGATCGTCATGAGATTGAAAATCCCCAGCTCGCTTCTGGCGTAGATAATCGCCGTCACGATGGTGATGATGCCGAGCAGGACGGTCGAC
>JAZBPW010000055.1:0-18224 GCA_036351795.1 Candidatus Zhuqueibacterota bacterium
CCGCCACCGGCGCAGCATCCTTCAATGTCGTCACATAGATGCCGTTGGAAACCGGTGAAAATTTCGCGGTCACGCCCAGATCAGTCACCTGTGTCATCATCAGTTTGTAAGGGGTCGGCGAGTCGCCGGTCTCCTTTGCGTCAAGCTGAGCGATCAGAATTCCATGTCTCCCATCCTTAAGGTATGGTGTCAGGTCAACCGGGATCACGTAACGTTCATTTTTCACAATATCGATGTTCTTCTTCTCGACATAATGATAACTCTTTCCCAGAACATCTTCTCTTGAAAAGTGGCGTTGTCTACTGAACCAGCTTCCGAGAATATCAACCGAATCAAAAGGAACCGATTTGACTTTCACCCTCATTTGTCGCAGATTCACGATGTCGACCGGTATCTTTCGATTCCCGTACGCCTCTACAACCGACTCTCCTGCCGGAATCTTGAATTTGGGATCATACGAACGGGTTGTAAATCCTGCCTTCACAGACCGGCCGAGTTTGTTTCCGAAAACATCAGTCAATTCACCGGAGATCAAAATCGTGTAGCTGGTGTCCGGCCTATACGGACCATATATATTCAGATCGCTCTGGCTGTAGCTGTAACTGGTCTCTTTCAATGTCACCGCCGGTTCGAAGCGGATATGTTTTATCAGTTCAGCATATTCCACCGGATTGGTGAAGGCAATGCGGATGGATCGCTTCGGATTCAGCCTTTTGGTTTCGCCGCGATTCAGGCTTACAAATTTAAATACATCATATGTCCGGAAATGAACCGTCCACGATCTCTTTGAACCGAGATCACCCTCCGATGCCCGCAATCCCGCTGATACATTCACAGTATAGCGGGTGTCGATCTTCAAATCATTCCTGGGCTTCAGCTGCATCTCCGTCGAGGCTGAATCCGCGCCACTATTGATCTCATAAGCGATGTTTCTACCAGCATCATCATGGAACCGGGCATACTGGTAGAGTTCTGACGGAAAGACCGGAATATTGAAAAACAGGGATACATGGCTCTTGATATCCACGGACTCTTCACCGGAATGCGGATATGAATACTGTATGAATGGTGTCGGCGTCGCGAATGTCCAGATATAGTCGTTCGTTAACCTTGAACCTCCGACGGCAGTGAGACTGCTCTTTATTTCCACTCTGTATTGAGTGGCATAGTCCAGCGATTCCGCAGGCCGAAAGGAGATCGTCTCAGTACCGATCCACTGAAAATCTCCTTCAACTGCCGGTGTGATGACAAACCAGTCAGGCCGATAATCTCTCTGTTTTTCCAGCGGAATCACCGGCATGTTGAATGTCACTGATATCTGATTCGCCTCCCACATTCCGGACAGATCCCCTTTCGGGTTCACGGAAACGACTTGTAACGGATTAGCGGGATAGGCGTTTGTGCAGGCAATAAAAAAAATGGCGAAAAAAGCTTTGGTAACAGTGGAGAGCTTCATTCTATTCCTCATATTTGTGGGATGCATCGTGCTTTCAATTTAAATAAAATCGATACAAAAAGCAAGGAGATTGTTCTGCGTAAACTCATTGCACGTTAGTCAAAAATTTATTATATTCATCCGAAGTCAGTATTCAGACGTAAAACCGGAAACTATTGAAATGCATGATAAAAAATATGAGAATCTCACATTGTTGCGCGAGGGAGAGAGCAAATATCCGGACTCTCCCGCTGAAGCAAAACTCGAGACCTTCGAAAATACCCATGTAAAGAGGGACTATTGGATCACATTCGATTGTCCGGAATTCACATCGCGTTGTCCAATCACGAATCAGCCGGATTTCGGCAGGATCACAATTCGTTACATGCCGGACAAGCATTGTATCGAAAGTAAATCCCTGAAACTCTATCTGTTTTCGTATCGAAATTTCGGCACGTTTCATGAGGAGGTGGTGAACCGCATCCTGGATGATCTGGTGAGCGTCTGCCATCCCAGAAAAGCGATCGTTCAGGGTGATTTCAATCCCAGAGGCGGAATTTCAATCAAAGTCGAAGCAGAGTATGATCAGAAGAGAGCCGTGTAAACGATGCCAGAACTCCCGGAAGTCGAAACCATTGTCAGACAGCTGAAGCCTTCAATCGAGGGCAGGATCATTGAAAAAACACGGATAAACAGACTCAATCAGTGGGTAAATCCGCGCAGAGACAGAAAATTAGTGAACGGGAACCGAATCATCAACGTATCACGACGCGCCAAATATATCGATCTCGCGCTCGATAACGGACATCATCTGATCATCCATCTTCGCATGACGGGCAAACTGATGCTGAAAGATGCGGGAAGCGATTATGAGCCGTACACGCGCACGGTCTTTTATCTGGATGATAAGACACGACTCTGCTTCATGGACACGCGAACGCTCGGACGACTGGAAGTCATCGGCGATGATCAGCATGATGCATATTTCAAAAAATGTGGCATAGAGCCCCTGAGCGAAGATTTCCAAATCGATGCACTGCGCCGTCTGGTGCTCAATTCGAAACAGCAAATCAAAGATTTTCTGCTGGATCAGAGCAAGATTGCCGGAATCGGGAATATCTATGCCAATGAAATCATGTTTCGTTGCGGTATTCACCCGGAGAGACGGACGTTCCGGTTGAACGAAACCGATATTCAATTGCTTTTCAGGCATATTCCAGACGTGCTGTCAGCCGCGATCGCACGAATGGGAACAACACTGGGGAATAAAGTTTCTGACTATAGAAACGTGTATAACATTGACGGCGATTATCAAAACATGTTGAAAGTGTACGGCCGGACGAATTTGCCGTGTTCGGAGTGTGGCACACCGATCAAACGGATCGTTCAGAAAGGCCGAAGTTCATTCTACTGTGAAAAGTGTCAAATATAAAGTTCTCTTCTATCTCTTGCAATGCATGAATAATGATGGGGTAATTGTATGATGAATAAAATATTGACATTCCTCCTTGCTATCCTTCTATTGCTGATCACGCAGAGCGATATCTTTGCAAAGAGCTATTCAATCGATCACATACAGATCGATGCGGAAATACTGGACGACGGCAGCCTTCAGATCGAGGAGAGGCGCACATACAATTTTCGTCGCGATAAATTTTCCTGGGCAGATTACAAGCTGCCTCTGTCCGATCTCGGTCGCGTTGTTAATTTCAGTCTCAGCGAAGGTAACGAAAGTTACACCTTGTCGGAAGAAAAGGTCAAGGGAACATATTACACGCGTCAGAACGATGATCGATTCTATGTAAAATGGTATTACAGTGCTTCGAATGAAGAACGCACATTCACCCTGCGCTATCGTGTTGAAGATGCAGTGACTGTATACGATGACGTTGCAGTTCTCTATTACAAATTCGTTGGCGAAAAGAGACGAAAGAACGTGGCGGCTGTCGATGTAAAACTGCATTTCCCACAACCTGCCGATACGGTTAATGTACGCGCCTGGGCACATGGACCACTGAACGGGACATTGACCTTTGAAAGCGCGGGATTCATCAGCATGGCTGTGCGTCCGCTGTCCAAAAAAAATTACTGGGAAATACGCACTCTCTTCCCAAAAGATTGGGTGGCTCAAGCCTCAAACGTGATGGCTGGATCTGTGAAAGGCAGAATACTTCAGGAGGAAAAAGAATGGGCTGAGAAAGCGAACGTTCTCAGAGAAAAAGCCGCGAGAGAAGAAGCGATGCAGCAGCAGAACGACCGCAGAGCGCTCTATTACGCCAGTCTGCTGGTGATCATCGGTTTAATGCTCTTCTTCTATTTCTATCAGCGCTATGGTCGCTCGCATCCCATTCGACACCAGGGTCAGATCATGTCTGAAATACCAGAGGGACTTCCTCCTGCTATCGCCAACTACGTGTTTACCTCGGGGCAGACGAATGCCAATGCCCTGGTTTCGACGCTGCTGGATCTCGCGCGCAGAGGATTCATAACCATCGATGAAAAACAGGAACAGAACAAATTTCTCTTCTGGAATTACAAGAGTGCGTCATATACAGTAAGACTGATGAAGGAAACATTTGAGAGCCAGAAGTCACAACTATCCGCTTATGAACTCGACATGCTGGACTTCATTTTCGGTGATCTCGCCGAAGGCTACAATGACATCGATATGAAAAAGCTCTCTCAATCCCGGAGTAAATTCGTGAAATGGTTTGCACGATGGAAAAAAATCATTAAGAACAGCTGGGGAAACCGGCCGCTCTATGACAAATCGAGTGTACGGGGAACAACGATTTCCGCAATACTCTCAGGACTGATAATCGTTGCCGGCATTCTAATGATGATATTCTGGGGCATGTTCGGTTTGATCGCGATTCTGGGAGGATGCGTTTTACTTGTCATATCTTTCTTTATCCTGAGGTATACAAAAGATGTCAAATCAATGATCGAAAGGCTCAAGGGTTTAAAGAAATATCTCGTGAAATATCACTTCCGCAACCAGCCGGGGCAGCTACAGTCCAATCTGGAAAACTATCTGATCTACGGCATCGCTCTGGGAGCCGGCACCAAAGTGATCAAGGAGATAATAGCCACTGTGCCTGACTGGCAAAGCGCTGGGATCATTCCCTGGTATTCCAGTACTGCAGCGCACACATCTCCGGACGCCTTTGCGACAGCCGTATCAAGTATGATCAGCACGGTCGGTTCAACAATGTCATCCGCAAGCGGTGCAGGCGGAGGCGCCTCGGCGGGTGGAGGCGGCGGCGCCGGGGGTGCGGCTGGTGGCGCCGGATGATCGGGCACCATCAAGTCTTTAGCATGAAAACAGATAAATATTAAATCATAAAAGAGGAGCACCAAGATGAGCTCGAAAATGTCACGACGTAATTTTGTAAAAATGGGGTCACTCGCCGTGGCCGGCACATCTCTGAAGCTGCAAAATCAGGCCGACTCTACGACGGCTGCCACGGATCAACCCGGAATCAAGAAATTCAGAAAATTGGGCCGGACCGGATTCGAAGCGTCCGACATCAGTATGGGCGCAGGCCCGCTCAGGGAGCCGGATGTGGCGCGATACGCGTATGACCTTGGTATCAATTATTTCGATACGGCAGAGGGCTACGGAAATGGGAGTTCCGAAAGTGCGCTGGGCAAGGCATTGAAATTCATGGATCGCCAAAAAGTCTTCATCACGACCAAACTGCACATCGATGATGAGGATACAGCCGAAACCATTCTGGACCGTTTCGATAAATGTCAGAAAAGACTCGACACACCCTATGTGGATGCTTTGTATATGCATTCTGTGAAAAGTCTGTCACTATTGGATCACCAAGGATTTCATGCCGCCGTCAACACGCTGAAATCCGAAGGTCGTCTGAAACACATGGGGGTGTCGTCGCATGGTCCGCGTGGAAACGAGGGTGACAGCATGGAGAAAGTCCTCTGTGCTGCTGCTGAGGATGGCCGCTTCGACCTGATGCTGCTGGTTTACAACTTCATGAACAAGGAAGCCGGAGAAAAAGTGCTGGCAGCTTGCAAAAAGAACAATGTCGGTACCACCGCCATGAAGACACGCCCGGGTGTCATCCAGGTCGAGCAATTCGATCCGCAAAATCTGACCGAAGAGCAGGAAAAATATGTTCAGGGCAGGATCGAGCGCGGGTCCACACGCCAAAAAGCGATCGATCGCTACCAAAGATGGATCGACCAGCAAAAAGAGGATCAGGCTAAAACCATCCCTTACCTTGAAAAATTCGGCGTAAAAACCGATGAAGCGCTGGCGCAAGTCAGTGTACAGTGGGTGCTGAAAAATCAGGATATGCACACCATCTGTGTCGGGATGAAAGATTTCGATACGGTTGAGAAATTTATTTCGATGTCAGGCACAAAACTCTCTCGGTTGGATTCGGAATTCATCAGGCAATTCGAATATGCGTACAGCAATCAATACTGTCGTCATGGGTGTACACTATGTTCCGCGCATTGTCCGCAGGGATTACCGGTGAGCACCATCATGCGCTACGCCTATTATTTCAAATCCCAGGGCAGAGAAAAATACGCCATGCAGAAATACGCGCGGCTCAATGAATCGTCGAATGGCGCTGCCTGTAAAGCATGCGACGCGCCATGCCTGACAGTGTGTCCGCACGGCATCGATGTTCAGGCGCATCTGACAAACGCGCATTCGATGTTGACGCTCGGATAAATGGATTGCTGTTTACGATTACACTTAACCCGAAAAGGACCTGTTTTACGATGAAACGATATCTGATACACATCCTCCTCCTCAGCCTTGTTGGCTGTTCGACACAATTTACCGGTTTTCCGGAAATCAATGGCTGGTCTGTTGATAGTGAAATCAAGATGTATAATCCCGGAAACCTGTACGAATACATCAATGGTGCGGCTGAACAGTATATTGAATTTGGTTTTCAATCTCTGCAATCCGGTGATTTGGCGCAGGAAAGCGTAACAGTCACGCTCGATATATACGACATGGGATCGCCCCTGAATGCATTGGGGATGTACAGGATCGAACGCCCCGCGGATGCGGCCATCCTGAAGATCGGCGCCGAAGCCTGCATTACACCGCCCTACCAGGCGCTGTTGCTGAAAGACCGGTATTATGTCAAGGTGTCTCAGTTTGAAGGCGACATTACGTCTGCTGTTGGCGAAGCGCTGTTATTGGCCATTTCGAAGCGTATCCCGGGTGAAAACGCAATGCCCGGGGAGCTTGCTATGCTTCCCGAGCAGGGTAGAATCGCGGGGTCGGAATCGTTTGCCCGGGAAGGATTTTCAGGTCTTTCCGAACTGGCAAATTGCATTTATGCGGAATACGATGGCGGGCACCAGTACTTCATCATGCTGCCCGCTTCTCCTGAAGATCCGCTACAATCGGCATGGCAGATGCTGTCTCAGAAATGGAAACATCTGAAATACAAAGATCAGGAGATACTCTACCGGAAGATACCGTATAAGGGATTGATCGGTGTGGTGATGCTTGAGGAGGGGATACTTGGAATCACAGGTTGCAAAGACGAAGCCACGCTGGCGGAAATGCTAACAATGAATTAAATAAATCGGTTTTATCGATAGTGGTTTCTCTTGCTAGCTCCGCTAATAATATTCAATACAGCGAGTCTGTCGAATGGTTGGCGGAGCAGCTTGGTTTTCTTTTATTGCCCCCTTGGGGGGTGACATATAGTGTTATCCGAACTGTTGATAAAAATCAGGAATTTTTTTTGGTTTTTATTCTTCTCCTTAGCCTTATCCTTCTTTGTCCTTCTCCTTCTCCTTATCCTTCTCCTTGTCATTGTCATTGTCTTTATCTTTCAGCAACTCATTCATCTCTTTCAGACGTTCCACGACAGCATGGTACACAGTGCCCTTCGCATAGGAGCCGTCTTTTCGCGCTTTGCCCGCGGTAATTCCGGTGAGGATCTCGATTCCCTCGTCCACCGATTTCACGGCATAGACATGAAATTTACCTTTACGAACCGCCTCGACCACATCCTCACGCAACATTAAATTCTTGACATTGGTATGAGGGATCATTACGCCCTGCTCTCCGTTGAGTCCGCCGAATTCATTGCACACATCGTAGAAACCCTCGATCTTGTTGTTCACACCGCCGATAGGCTGAATTTCGCCCGACTGGTTCACGGAGCCGGTGACGGCAATGGCCTGGTTGATCGGATAGCCCGAAAGACTGGACAACAGTCCGTAAAGCTCTGTGGAAGAGGCGCTGTCGCCTTCGATACCTTCGTAATTCTGCTCGAAAGTGATAGACGCGGACATCGATATCTGGCTTCGATTCCCAAATTTACCATTGAGAAATCCGGACAGTATCAGCACCCCCTTGTCGTGGATCGGACCGCTCATCTTCACCTCGCGATCGATGGCGATAACGCCGGATCTGCCAAGATAGGTTCGCACAGAAATCCTGGAAGGCTTGCCAAAGCTGTAGTCGCCCAGCCCGAGCACTGCCAATCCATTCACCTGGCCCACTTTACTGCCTTTGGTATCGATGTAGATTGTGCCTTCGGTGATCATATCCTGCATGTACTCTTCGATCCTGTTGGACCGGTACCGTTTCGAGTCGATTGCCTTCTGAACATCCTCGCGCTTGATCAGCCTGTGATTTTTCTGCCTGGCCCAGTAATTGGACTCCCTTGCCAGATCGCATATATCGGCAAAACGTGTGGACAATCTCTTCTGATCGCTGACGAGTTCTGATCCATATTCCACGATCCGGGCAACTGCTTTTTTATCGAAATGAAGCAGCTTTTCCGAGCAGCAACGTGTGCTCAGAAATTTTGCATACTTCAGTTCATTCGCCTTCGTCCTCGGCATGCGTGTATTGAAATCCGCTTTCACCTTGAAAAGTTCACGAAATTCGCTGTCCAGATTATAGAGCAGATAATAGATCCGTGTGTCGCCGATCAAAACCAGTTTCGTCTTGAGCGGGATCGGTTCCGGTTCCAGCGTCTTCGTACTCACGAAGCTGTACTCCTCGCTGAGATCGGTAATTTTAACGGACTGGTTTTTCAGCGTACGTTTCAAAGCCTCCCAGGCAAATGGCGTTCTGAAAATATGCTCCGCCTCGATGATCAGGAAACCGCCATTCGCATGATGCAGCGCGCCCGCCTTGATCATTGAAAAATCAGTGAACAACGCACCCATATGACTTCTCTTATCGATTCGACCGATCAGATTATTGTATGTTGGATTGGATTCGACGATAACAGGCGCGCCCGTTACTTCACTGTTATCCACGATCACATTTACACGGAAACGGTCGTAGGCAGAGGCTGAAACAGATGAGGCGGGTATGAGACTTTTTGCACCGTCCTGTCCATCCTGGGGCTTGAAATCATCAATATTCTCGAGCAGATTATTCTCCGCCTGATTCAGATAGTCGATGACATCGCCAAATCCCTTGAACTCCTGCCTGATCTCATTGAACAGATGCCCGACTGCAAATTTTACAGTATCACGTTCCAGCTTCTCGACAGATCCCTTGACCTCCTGTTCGTAATTGCGCATATTCTGAATAGCCTTGTTCAGATCCTCTCTGAGGATCGCGCCCTTTTCATCGAGCTGTTTGCGATCTTCTGCCGAAAGCTTATCGTACTCCTCCGGCGTCAAAGGCTTATCCGCCTTGATCGGCACAAGCAGGAAACCCATGGGCCCTTTCTGCAATGCAAATCCCATGGTCTTGGCCTTTTTGTCCACCGCCATCAGTTCAGCGTTCTGCTTATCCTGAAGCTGCTGCATGATATTGTTTTTCTCTTTCTGGTAATCTTCAGAGCTGAGCGCGGACGGAATCGCCTTCTGAAGCTCGCGAACAAGTTTGTTCATACGTTTTTCCAGCAATTTGCTTTTTCCCGCCGGCAGGGTGATGGCATTCGGTTCATCGGGATCATTGAAGTTATATACGTAGCACCAGTCATCCGGAGTGGGCATCTGCCTCGCTCTTTTTTCAATGGCCTCTCTGATTGTGGATGTGCGTCCGGCGCCACCCGGACCCAGCACAAAGATATTAAAACCGAAATTCTGTATATTAACACCAAAATCTATAGCCTCGATCGCACGATTCTGCCCCACAACTTCTTTTAGCGCAGGTAACGTACCGGTATGGTCAAACTTGAATTTTTCAGGATCACATGTGAATCGTAATTTTTCTGGTGCTAATGGTTTCATGTTATACTCCTTTATGTACGCGAAAAGTCAACACAGGACACGGAGCAGTCTGTAACACTCTTTCAGCGACACTGCCCAGTAACAGCCTCGGAAAATAGCTTCTGCCATGCGTAGTCATTGCAATCAAATCCACCTCTTCGTTTCGTGCGAAAGCCACGATGCCGTCAGCCGCATCATCATTTGACGTGATCACTTTTTCAATATCGAGATCACTCATCTCATCGGGTATTTTCAATTCCTCTTCCAGCGAATTCAATAATCGGACAAAATCGTCGTCGAACTGAACTCCCGTCTTCTTGAAATCCGCCAGCTCAACGACATGATGGACATATAACCGGGCATTGAATTTTCTCGCCAGCAGCGCGGCGGATGCAAGGCCCTGATAAGAATACGCTGAAAAGTCGAGAGGACAGACAATTTTCTTGATGTCCGCCGTCGGGCGCTCTCCATACACGGTCAGTACAGGACAATCCGCTTTCCTGATGACCTTCTGAACGGCGAGACTGAGATGATGGCCTTCTATCGTCGAGTAACTGTCCGAATCGATTATGGTGAGATCGAAACTCTCTTCATTGGCGTAATTGACGATCTCTTCATATACTGTGCCGTATCTGATCGTCGCCTTGAGCTCAACTCCATGCCTGGATGTAAATTTCTTCATCTGCGACTGGGCATCCTGTTCAATCCGCTTCAAAAAACCCGCGGCATCAGGAAAAAACCGATAATAGACATCCGGCGGTCTGGTGCTGACATGAAGGATTTCCGGCATGGTATCGAATTTTTTACTGAAGGAAATTGCGTATTTTAGCAGAATTGACGATTTTTCGGAAAAGTCGACAGGGCAGAGTATCTTGTTCAGATTTTCCAAATCAATATACCTTTTTAGGAATCATGTTAAGATGATACAAAAAAATGATAAAAAAATCAAGCTAAAACTGGCGACAGATTGCCGGTTAACAAACGCTAAACAGTTGTAAATTGATATGTATTTTTCAGGATCAGGATAAAAAATCTATATAAAATGCAAAACATTTTTAACACATATATCGTCTAATAAATATAGAGAATAACCGTATGAAAAAGATTTTCAAGGACATTGGATTTTTCATCGTCGTACTGGGACTTGCGGGACTGGTATTCTGGCTGCTTCATGTCGATAAAAAGGCAAGCCAGAGCGCTCTCGAAAGCGCACTCAGGCTTCTTGGCGAGGATCTGCTGACCAAGGTACAGAGCAACGAAAAGCAGGATTCAGTCAAGCAGATATACGATCAATTTATTGAAGATGCGGTGCAGAAGAAAGTGCCGCCGGAGAAGATCGAACAGCTCGCGGCAAACATACTGAACCTGAGCAACGTCGACACCTTGCTTACCCCCGATCAGGCGGAAGCAATTATGGAGATTTCACTATCTCCTTTGCCCCCCATGGAGAGTGATCCGCACACCGGTGAGGATTCAATCCCTCCGGTACCCGGTGTTGTCCCCTCTACCGAGGTCATCCCAAAAGAATTATCCGCGCATGAGTGGGAAGAACTCGGCGAGCGCATCCAAATCCTCCACACGATCAATCGCGATTTGCGTAAATCTCTCGAAGAAAAGAGAAAAAAGAAAAAAGAATTAGAGGACCATCTGCAAGTGGAGTTTAATCTCAAGGACGACCTGAAGATGAAGGTCTCCCCTCGCATATACGATATCATCGCCGATAGTCAGCTGTATCGCTCTCTGGAAGGATTCAATTATGTGCCTGTCTTTGATATCGATTCTTTGCGTGCGACAATTAAATTAATCAAGTATCAATCTCGCCCCGATCAGGAATGATTCCGGCTCGTTAATTGCCCCTGGCTGCATTTTTTACTTGTATGTATTCCTCATTTGCCTTACATTATTCTATAAATTTGCAAAATCACCTCAAAGGAGGAGTCTATTGTGTCCGCATTAACAATCGATCATGTCAGCAAATCATTCGATTCTGTTCAGGCTGTCAATAATCTGAATCTGGATATCCCGGAAGGCGCTGTATTCGGCCTTCTCGGTCCAAATGGAGCCGGCAAGACGACGACTATCCGCATGATCATGGACATCATTATTCCTGATCAGGGCAATATTCAAATCTTTGGCAAACCCAATTCTCAGGAGATGAGAGACCAGATTGGCTATTTACCGGAAGAGCGTGGGCTTTATCGCAAGATGAAGGTCAGGGACATCCTCACTTTTCTCGCCGAGATGAAAGGGATCAATGGGAACGAGTCAAAAAAGCGTATAGAACTCTGGCTGGAGCGCCTCGACCTGCAGGAGTGGGGCGACAAGAAAATCGAAGAGCTGTCGCGCGGCATGCAGCAAAAGCTGCAATTTATCGGAACCATTATTCATGAACCACGCCTGATCATTCTCGACGAACCCTTCACCGGCCTGGATCCTGTGAACACAGACATGATCAAGGATATCATTCTTGAACTGAACAGCAAAGGCACAACGATCATCTTTTCGACGCATCTGATGGAACAGGTTGAAAAAATATGCAAATCAATCTGTCTGATCAATAACGGCGAAGCCGTTCTGAAAGGTGAGCTGAAGAGCATTAAAAAAGACTTCAGCAAACATGCCATTCGTATCGCCTTTGAAGGCAAAGCAGATTTTCTGGATGATGCAAAACTGATCTCTGCATACGATCAAAAGGATAGCTATTACGATGTACAGCTGGCAGAGGGTGTCTCTACGCAGCAGATCATTCAATCCGCTGTCAAGCATGTTCAAGTCAGTCATTTTGAAATACTCGAGCCCTCGCTGCATGATATTTTCATTGAGACAGTAACGACATCCGAAGGAGAATGATAACGTGAAAAAAATATGGACAATTTTCAAACGAGAGTATCTCACAAGAGTGAAATCGAAAGGTTTCATACTTGGCACCGCTCTAACCCCGTTATTCATTATTCTGGTAACCATTGGTCCGGGATTGCTCATGAGTCTCAAAACGGAGGACATCAAGAATATCGATATCGTTGATATGAGCGGCATTATCTATGAAAATCTTGCTCATAGTCTGAGCGATACAACTGAATCCGGGCAGCGGATCTATCAATTCAGGAAAGTGGAGACCACCCCCGAATCAGTCGATTCAATGAAGGTGGCACTCAATGCTTCGGTGGATAAAGATCGTATTGATGCCTACATCTTTATTCCCGGCGATATAGAAGAAGGCAATGTGGCCGAATATTACTCAAAAAATGTCAGCGATTTCGATGAGAACAGGAATCTCCGGAATGTAATATCCCGCATTGTCTCTGATCACAGACTCGAGAAGAGCAACATCGATCCGGTATTGATCAAATCGCTCAATAAAAACATTCGATTGCGGACTTTTAAAGTTACGGCTGGTGGTGAAGGGAAAGAGGATGTTGGCTTGTCATTTGCCATTACTTTCATCATGGTCATGTTTCTGTACATGGCGTTGATCATGTACGGAGCGTTTGTGATGCGAAGCGTGTATGAAGAAAAACTGTCCAGGGTCGTCGAAGTGATTGTCTCCTCCTGTAAACCGTATCAGCTCATGGCCGGCAAGATTCTGGGCATCGGCGCTGTCGGATTAACGCAATATGTTGTCTGGGCCGCAGTCGCCGGACTGCTGACGCTATACAGCGGAGTCATCATTCAGAGTTTCTCCGGAAGCGCGAATCCTTTTCCGATTCCGACTATTCCTATCTCCGTACTGATCTATTTCATCATATTTTTCGTACTCGGATATCTGTTTTACGCGACGATATATGCCGCTTTGGGCGCCATGGTGAATTCCGATCAGGATGCTCAACAGTTGCAGTTCCCTGCGATCATGCCCATCATTTTTGCATTCATGTTCGCCTTTTACATTATTAAAAATCCGGCGGGTACGATGAGCCAGGTTGCATCGATGATATCGTTCTTTACACCAATCACCATGTTCACACGGATTTCCGTTCAAGCACCGCCTTTTTCTGAAATACTGCTCTCCATTGTCATTCTGGTGATGTCTCTGGTCTTTCTGATCTGGTTAGCCGGCAAGATATTTCGTGTTGGTATTCTCATGTATGGTAAACGACCGACGCTTCCCGAGCTATTGAAATGGATCAGATATTAAATCGGGTAAACGCTTGCGTTACTTGATGTACCACTGATACACGAATGCATGAAAACGAAAAAGCCCCTGTTGTGCACAGGGGCTTTTTGCGGGGTCTTGCTGATTTTACTTACTTACTTCAGACGCATGAACTCAATTCTCCTGTTCTGCGCGCGTCCTTCTTTTGTAGCATTTGAGGCGATCGGATCATCTTCTCCATATCCCTTTGCAACAATTCTTGCACCTTCAATGCCCTTGTTGACAAGCCATTGTCTCACTGAATCGGCTCTTCTCTGCGACAGTCTCTTGTTGCTGCTCTCTCTGCCAACGCTGTCCGTGTAGCCCTGAATTTCGACTTCCATCTCGGGATAGGCCTTCATCGTCTGATACGCTTTCTCGAGAATCTCAGCAGACTCTTCGGACACATCTGCGCTGCCTGTCTTGAATACAATACCATCCAGAATGATTTTAGCGCCGACTTTTTCAACTTCAAGAATGACGTCGTCTGCTTTGTCCAGCGGATTCGTTCCTCGTTTTACCTCGGCAGCATCATCGACTGTACCGTCATCGGTATCTTTCTTGAGAGGAGAGGTCTTATGTTTGTTGACCTCTACACCATCGCCCAGGCCATCGCCGTCCGTATCCATCTTGTTGGGATCTGTTTCGTATCTCTTGATCTCGGCGTAATCGGACAGATCATCGCCATCGGAGTCGGCAGCCAGCGGATTGGTTTTCGTTTCCATCAGCTCTTCTTTGTCGTTCAGCTTGTCGCCGTCTGTATCTGCCTTCAAAGGATCAGTCTTGTATTTCTTTAACTCATCCATATCCGACAAACCATCATCGTCTGAATCCACTTTAAGAGGATCAGTGAGATAGGTCAAAACTTCTTCACCATCATTCAGTCCATCGCTGTCCGTATCGGCAACGTTAGGATCTGTACCTCTGGCCTTTTCATCATCTTTCAAAAGACCATCCATGTCTTTGTCTTTGTTGGCGTAGAAAATTTTTGTCAGACCAGCAGTCGCTGTTACAAAATGGTCATCAGAACCGCCGTACAGATAATCAAGATCGTCTTTGATCATGAAATGATAAAGACCTCTGACATCGAACACCCAGTCTTCGGTAAGACCAAGGCTGACGCCACCACCAACCGGCAGGCCAACGGCGAGTTCATTGTCAGTCTGGTCATAGTTAACGGATGCAGCCGGATCCATTTCAGGATCGAAAGTCAGTATTTCGACACCACCAGCCAGGTACGGACGAAATCCCGAACCGAGCAGTGCCATACGACCCAGCAGGCTCGCGCCGGTCAGCTGTGATGTGAAATCGACAGGTTTCGTCTCACCGGACATCTGGCTGACGTTGAATGCCGTTTCCAGTGAAAAATGATTTGTGAAATACTTTTCGGCAAACATGCTGAATGCCGGCTTCATGATCGAATCATCGAAATCATCACCCATGTACTGGTTGATTCCGCCGCGGACACCAATTGCGCCACCCTCACTTCTGTCTCCTGCAAATGTGGGAACAGCCAGAAGCAACATAATTGAGAAAACTACCATTTTTCTTAGCATGGTTCACTCCTTTTTAGTAATTAGGTTAGTTAGATTGTTTTGATTACTTAATACAAAAAGCGTGCCTTTTCTTTTTTCGATTATTAAAGAATCATTATCATTTTGTTTATAATTAAATTAAATAAGTTTAATCGTAAATTGGACTTTTCTTCTGCTATGATTTTCATGGTGAAATAGCCAACCATGTTCGCTAAATAGCCATTTTATGATTGCTATTTTCAGTCATTTCGACTATCTTGGGAGCATGTCAGGAAAATTAACCCCAAAGATCATTCTGGAAGGGACTCGCCTCACGCTAAAGACCGAGATCGCATTTGCTCTGAATGAACATCCTCGCATTGTCGGTTCCAGAAAGTACCGGTATCACTCTCCAATCATTTCAGGAGAATGGTGCGCCTTCACCAACGTCCCCTGGGGACGTGGCCTCATCAATTTCAATCCTTCGGAAGAATCACTGGCAATGGAGACCTATCGTACCTGGGCGCGGCTGTTCGAATTACAGAAATATTACTCATGGATCATAGACCGCTTCCATATATCCACCAGAACATATCAATTTCTGAATCATAACAGAGACTACGATTTCCAATGGCTGGAAAAAAGGCTATTGCCGTTGAATTTTCGGATCATCTTCTGCTGGCGGACACCCGAGTCTTTCGAAGCAGCACGATCGTCCAGAACAAGAATATCAGGCAAGCCCGATCAATACGATGACCTTGATATATTTATCAAAGAACAGAATCTTATGGAAAAGTTTATATCGAACTCAATATTGCCATGCTATAAATTGAACATTTCACATAATAATATTGATATGGCAGCGGAAAAAATTGCGGACTGGCTCGCCGGGACCGGCGGCCTTCATATGTTGGAATGAGCTCATAGCTCGATGTTCTATGGAATAAGACTATTCCACCGCCTCCTTATTCTTTTGTTACTATGCAGATTTAAAATAGTTCCCTCAATAACCGAGCCCAGGATTCTCTGAAGGGTATAGAAAGCCATCTCTCATGTCTATTAGACCCGCGAAAGGATCGCCAATCAGATCAAGATGGCCATCAAGATCAGCATATAACACATTCGGACGTGCCAGCGCGAAATGCAGGCCTGCCGCTATTGACAGTGCTGATTCATCCATACACCCGATCATCACCTCCAATCCAGCGGATCTCGCGACAGAATTGATCTGTACCGCCTCTGATATACCACCGACTTTCATCAATTTCACGTTTACCATGTCGACTATTTCGTTCTGAGCCAGACGAAAGGCGTCCCGGAGTGTAAGCAGGCTTTCATCTGCCATTACAGGCAACGGGACTTCTTGTGTAACGCGTCCAAGCATGTCCGGTTTTCCTTTTGGGGTGGGCTGTTCTATGAGTTCCAATCCCGCTCCCCGTAATTTTTCGGCGAAGAGCAAAGACTGCTCGTAGCCATATCCCTGATTTGCATCAAACCGTATTTCAATTTGCCTTCCAACTGCCTCTCTCACTTTGAGGATACGCGCGATATCCGCTTCAACATCTTTTCCCCCCTTGATCTTCAAACAACTGAAACCCTGCCGTACGAAATCTTTCGCTTTGAGCACGGTATCCTCTTCTGATACGATTCCAATGGTAATACTGGTCTTGATTCTGTCCCTGTATCCACCCAGAAGTTTCCACAGAGGAATTCCACTCTTTCTACCCATGATATCATGAAGCGCCATATCGATCATGGCCAGAGCAGAGGGTCCATTACTCACATCGAATTTCAATTGCTCCATGATCATTGAAATTCGCAATGGATCCGCGTCTTTCAGTACAGGGATGATGATGTCATTCATTATTCCCATGACTGTTTCACCGGTTTCACCGGTTACAGCTTCATCCGGAGCGGCACAGCCATGTCCGATAATTCCCGTATCAGTCTCCATCCTGACAAAAATATTGACTGTTGAGTCAATCGTTTCATACGCGATCGTATAAGGTTCTTTGAGTCGCATGGTTTGCGACCAGCATTCGATATTCTTAATTTTCATGATGATCAGTATCTCTTTTGATAAATTTCCTCCAGGCTCATTCGTTTCAGCTCTTCGACAAATTCCACCAGGTTATTAATCATCAGGGACCATATCTCTTCGCCCTTTTTCCGATTTGCCTTTAACGGATCACCCAGGACACCACTCGCCGATATTTTCGATGTGCGGGCGTACCATTCGACACTTCTTCTGGAGCTGAAATTCAGATACCTGCTTGAGAATTTAGGAACGCTTTTCTTCGCATTCTTCATTTTGACCAGATCGGGCCGGACCGCCAGCGATGTGCTGGTTTCAATCTCTCCCGCATGCACATCATTTCCAGTCTCAGTAATTGCATCGATGTCCGGATCACTCGTCTCTCCGGAATCAACACAGGTAAAAATGTGCGCGTCGCGATTGATCATCTGAGCCGCGAATTGAAGTGCCGGTTCATTGCCTCCATGACCATTGATGATTAACAACTTCTTAATACCATGCTTCACCGCACTCATTCCGATCTCGTATATCAAACGGGACAGAGTTTCATTGGTTACGCTTATTGTACCACTAAAGTCATCATGATGATATGAAACACCATAGGAAACGAGGGGCAAAACAACAGGTTTGGGATCCATGCATCTTTCGGCAACCCGATGTGCCAGATATTCAGCATCGAACGCATCTGTGTCAAGTGGAAGATGCGGGCCATGCTGTTCTATTGCACCGACCGGCAGCAAAGCCACATCCACGTCACGAAATTTCTGCCGTGCCTCCGGCCATGTCAATTCACCAAGCAGATATCCATGGTTCGATTTTTCAGAATCGCGGAATTCAGCGGGCTGTGATTCTTCGAATAGATATGGTTCATCGAGTATCGGGCTTGAAAGGATGTCGATATTTTCCCATTCCCTTCCAATCTTCTTC
>JAZBPW010000056.1:0-28027 GCA_036351795.1 Candidatus Zhuqueibacterota bacterium
CGTCGTCTCCCTCCGCTTCAATTGTCAGCTCGCTGTCCTTTTCCGCCGCCAGGGTGATGACGCCCATAATGCTCTTGCCGTCTACTTTCCGGTCGTTCTTGTATACGAGTATGGATGACTTGAAACGAGACGCAACTTTCACGAACTCCGCTGCCGGTCTCGCGTGTAATCCGGTATTATTGAGTATTTTTACGATAACTTTTGCCATATCAAATGATCAAACCAATAGTTACAGATATAATGATGATGATGATGAACGATGTTTCGACTGCCTGATTTCTCCTGAATGTCAATCCAAATGAAACGAGCACCATCAATATGAAAAACAGGATTTCCTTGAGATCGTGTCCATTGGACTTCAACCAGAAAACAGATGAGACGACCAGGGCTCCGATCACCGCACTGATGATTGATGACAGCATGGTGAAGTATCTCTTCGTGCCACGGATCGAGAGATCCCTGATGATATCAAATCCCTTGTGATAACTTTGGAATATCCCGCGCATTCTGAAATAGATGTGCAACAGATTGTACAGGAACAAAAATACCAACGCACCTGTCCATCCAAAAACCATGGACGTGATGATGCCGATGGCGGATGCCAGAGGCTTCCAGGATTTCCAGAATAATGAGTCGCCAATCGCTCCCAACGGAGAGATCAGACGCTCCTTGAAAACACTGATCGGCTTTACGTCTTTCCACTGCTTGGCGATTGCCTGTTCTTCAAGTTTTGCAATGGCTCCCAGCGCATAAGATGCCATGTAGGGCTGTGAGTTGAAATATTCCATATGACGGTCCAGGAATTTGATCATCTCTTCCTTGCTACTGCACAGCCTTTTCGCGATGGGGATTATACAAAAGCAAAAACCGAGACCAAGCATGCGTTCCACGCTCCATGTCCCCTGGATGTAGAACGATCTCAGAAAAACTCTGAACAGGTCGCTATTTTTAACTTTGTTATTCATTTCTAAAATATCAGGTACAACGCCAGTGCGATGACGGCACCGTACGCAAAAAAGTGAATCCGTTTTCTGGTCAAGAACATTGAAATCATCGAACCGATGCCGAGTGCGAGTATTCCGATCCTGGCATAGCCGAATGCCTTGTCAAAATAGACCGGAATCGAGCCTCCCAGTCTGGAGAGTAAAAGATAGCCAAAAATAAATGAGATGGCAACGATCACCAGACCTGTGATGTATGCGTAGATCATACCCAGCATATTCAAACGTGTAATTTGTCCGGTATCGCCCGCTTCCGCGGCTTTATCCGCCTGGTAGACGATCCGGTTATTTGATCTGCGCATTGAGGCGACGATCTTTCCGCTGAACCAGCCCACTGCCAATCCGTAGACAATAGTGATGACAATGAGGATATTATCGGTATTTACCTCATGTCGCGACAGTATAATCGTCAGCGATGCAGCGACAAAAGCGCCGATATTGCTGTCAGAATGATGCGATCCACCGACCGGCATTTCCTTCAGCCAGGGTAGTTGCATCAGAATTCCCATCAGCAGTCCCAGCTGGGGATTACCGAATATCAATCCCACCAGGGTGCATGCGACGAGTGGTTGTGAGATCATGACCTGCCAGCCGGCCGTGGTGTCGAATGCGACAAATCCGCCGGCCAGGCTGATGATGACAAATTCAGCGAGTAAATCCATGACTCAATCTAGGTGTTCTCCGCTCTTTGTGCTCTCGAAACTGCATCCCGGGATCGCTCAAATGAACGGCCTTTTCCGGAAAAGCAGGTGTCGTCAGATCGAATATTCTGTGAAATTACAGAATAATCGAAATTAAATATAAATTATAATTTAAGAAATATTAAGCTGAGAATCAAGGAAAACTTTTCACCCCGGGAGCGCGCGTTGACTCATTTGTCAGATCACAAGATCGATACAGGCGGCTCCGAGTTTCAGCGCTTTTACGGACGATGCATCGACAGGATGTGTTGTGACGAGCATTGTGTCGGCGGAAAAATCGATGTGATGCAGTACAGCCAGAGAGAGTATCTCCATTCGGCCGGATTCGATGCTGGCGAGACAGGGCAGGAGGTCGTCGATGCATTTAACGACGATGTATCGTGCATCGAAAGTCGCTTCTAGCGGTGCTATATCGACGCGCTTCCGGTCTTTGATGATGATGAACAGCAGCTGATCTGCAATCGATGCGTAAAGCACCTCGCATTCAATCAGCCGGGATAAACGCGAAAGCTCTGTGTGGGGTAGACTTCCGGCCGTGGCAATATGATTCGTCCAATGGATGACGGTGGGCAAGGGGAGCTTCGTTCTGGTGCTCTGTCTGAAATAGTCCCTGAGGCGCTCTTCGCGGTAGCTGCTACGCTCATCGGCTGAACGAACGCGGGTATTGGGAGAAATCGGGACATCATGCATCCTCGCATCCCAAAGGCAGCGCATGTGTTCGAGCTCCCGGCCCCTCTGAAAAAGGACGATGTGCTCTGGGCGCAGGAGTTCAATCTTCAGCTTCTTGAGATGAAATCCGATGCGTCCATGTACCAGACCGGTGGTATCGATGAGTAACAGGTCCGTATTCATCGATTTCAAGTGATTCATCAGCCTGTTGATGCCGATGAGTATTTCCGGGACATGCCGTACAGGGCTGAAACGGCCGATGAAGTGCAGCTTTTTGCCGACACCGTACGAATTCAGATTCTCATTGTACTGCCCCTTTCCAAAAATCGAGGCGCCGATGGTACCCGGGGGGCCAATCGTGGACTGTCCGATATCGGAATCGATGAATCCCACCGTATATCCGGATTCGGTGAGCGCTTTCAGAAGGGCGCGGGCGAACGTCGTCTTTCCCGAATCCACATCGCCGAGAAGAAAGACCGTACCTGGATCGTGACGGATCCCTGTGAGCACGGCTTCATATGCTTTGGTTATGGATTGCATATATTATCCACTTCATCTTTCATCTACGCGCGTGTAATTCCTGGACAGAGATCTAAACAACTGCGCTTTCTTCGATGGTCAGTGAACGTGCGTCGGCGTTCAGCGTGGCGCGGACACCGAGCGGCAGTGTGGGTTTGTTGGCCACATGCCCAATGGAGAATCCGAGTATCACGGGTATATTCAGATGTGACAACCGGTCCACAAATACCTCTTCTACGCCAAGCGACTCTTTGAACGCCGGCCGCGTATCGCTGACGCCGCAACGGCTGCAGCGGTCGAGAATGATACCCGCTGCCTGCGCCAGCGTGCCGGCCTGCGAGAGTTGCGTCAGCATCCTGTCGATGGCATAAGGTTCTTCTCCGACCTCCTCGATGAACAATATTTTGTCTTTGGTGTCGATCTCGTATGGCGTTCCGATCGAAGCGACGATGAGCGAGAGGTTTCCACCCGTGAGCTGCCCCTTGCAGCTGCCGCCGTGGATGGTCGCGAAGTGCGCCGTCGGGTGAAGCTCGTTATCAGGTTCCGGATGAGCAATGAGTCCCGCCGGCTCTGCCGTGGAGAGCGCCTTGAAAAGGTATTCCTGAGTGTATTCCGTAAAGCTTGATATCGCAACCGGTCCGTGAAATGTCACCAGCCCTGCCATCTGATGAATGGCGATATGAAGAGATGTGATGTCGCTGTAGCCCAGGATGATCTTCGGATTTGCCCGGATGAGATCGTAATCGATCAAGTCGAGGATACGAATCGTTCCGTAACCACCGCGGAGGGCGATCAGGGCTTTTACCTCATTGTCGGAAAACATGTCGTGCAGGTCTTCGACCCGTTCATTGTCCTTGCCGGCCAGATACCCATGGCGTCTGGTGATGTGTCTGCCCGTCTTTACCTTGAAGCCGAGAGATTCCCACGTCTCCTGTGCTTCACGGATTGTCCTCTGTTCCCGCACACCGCTTGCGGGTGCGATGAGACCGATTGTATCTCCCCTGTTGAGTCTGGGGGGCTTGATGATTTTTCCCGCACTGCTTTTTCCCATGGCCAGATTGGGAGAGATCGCCGCGGCAGCGCCGATGGCCGATACATTTCCGATAAAATCGCGTCGTGATATTTTTCCTTTCATCTGATCGCCTCAAGATTTTAGTTTGAAGATCATTTCTATTTCGACTGCCGCGTCCATCGGCAGTTCCGCGACGCCAACAGCGCTTCTTGTATGCGCACCGGATTTGCCGAAGATGGATTTCAGAAACTCGGATGCGCCATTGATCACGGCCGGCTGATCCGTGAAGCCCGGGGCGCTGTTCACAAAACCGGTGACTTTTACGATCTGCTGAATTGTATCCAGATCACCGATCACGCTCTTCGCGGCGCTAAGCGCGTTTATAGCGCATAACCGGGCGGCTTCCTGCGCCTGTTCCAGCGAGACATCTTGTCCGACCTTTCCCGTGAACTGCAACGCGCCACCTGCCATCGGTATCTGTCCGGATGTATACACCCATTGATCGATACGCAGGGCAGGGACGTACGCTGCCAGGGGTTTCGGTGTCTCCGGCAGAGTGATTCCTGCGTCCTTCAGTTTGCGTTCAATAGACATTGTAACCTCCTATTTGATCCTTTTCTGAAAGCGGATGGCGCTCATGGTCATGATCACGAGACTGAAACAGAGCATGGTCAGCCCCTGCGGCCAGAGATGCGCCAGTCCACTGCCTTTTAAAAACAGTTCCCGAACCGTTGTGATGAAGTAGCGGACGGGATTGATATAAGTCATATATTGAAGTACCTTCGGCATATTCTCGATGGGGAAAAGGAACCCGGACATGAGTATGGCGAAAATGATCATGAACCATGCCATGAACATGGCCTGCTGCTGTGTCTTTGAAGCCGTAGAGATGAATATTCCAAGCCCGAGTGTCGTGAATACGAAGATGAAGGCGAAAAGGGCCAGTACAGCCAGATTCCCTTCGATGTGTATGCCGTAATAAATTCTGGCAACCAATATGGCGAATGAGATTTCGAAAAAACCGAGTATCGCGAAGGGCACTGTCTTGCCTATGATGAGCTGCTGGGATTGGATTGGGGTTACCATGAGCTGTTCCAGCGTGCCGATCTCTTTTTCGCGGACCAGACCCAGCGCCGTGAGCATGGTGGTCACGATCGTCAGCAACAAGACGATGATGCCCGGCACCATGTAATGCGTGGCCTCCAGATTGGGATTGTACCAGATTCTGATCTTGGGGTCAATCGAATGAACTCTCTTCGCCAACGCCGGATTGGACATCAGGTTTTCGTGCAGCCGCTCTTTGAGAAATGACCGTAATATTTCCGTGGCGTACCCGACTGCAACCAGTGAACTGTTTGAATCGACACCGTCCGCGAGAATCTGGATCTGAGGCTGCTGTTTACGGCGTATATCAGCGGCGAAATTGTGTGGAATGGTGACTGCGATACTGACTTCTGAATGGTCCAGGCGCTTTCTGACCTCCCCGCGATCCAACTCGTTGCCTGATATGATGAAATATCCCGAGTTACGGAACTTTTGGATGAGCTCTCTGCTTTGCGTGCTGTTATCGTAATCCGACACGAGCATCGAAATGTTCCTGATGTCCGTCGTGATGGCGTAACCCAGGATGATCAGCTGGATCAGCGGCATGATGAACAGGATCGCCAGCATTGGCTTGTCACGAAATACCTGGCGAAATTCTTTTTGTATGATGAAAAATATACGACGCATTTGGCTATTCCAATCTGAGTTTGAACCGCTTGACGCTGGCGGCAAGCAGCAGAGTGCCAAGTATCAGCAGAAAGAGTGTCTGCGGCCATAGCTGCGCAAAACCATTCCCTTTGAGAATGATGCCCCGGATGATCACAAGAAAATACTTGGCAGGCACGATGTGGGAAAGATATCTGAGCGCGATGGGCATGCTCCTGATCGGGAACATGAATCCCGACAATATGATCGAAGGCAGAATCGTGATGACCAGGGCCAACATCATCGCGACCTGCTGCGTCTGAACGCGTGTCGAGATGAACAGTCCAATACTCAGGCAGGCATACAGATACACAATCGAAAGCAGGGCGAGCATGATAATGCTGCCGCTGATCTCCACACCGAATCCGAATCTCGCCGCTGCCACAATGATCACTCCGTCTATGAACGCGAGCAGGACGTAGGGCAGTACTTTGCCGAAGATGATCTCCAGCGGCCTGACAGGGGAGACCAGGATCTGCTCCATGGTTCCGGACTCTTTTTCCCGAACAATGGTAATCGATGTGAGCAATGCCGAGATCATCATCAGAATGACCGCCACCAGACCCGGTATGATGAAATTCGCGCTGTCCAGATCAGGATTATACCATATCCGCGGTTCGACTGTGAACGGTGTCGCCATTCCCGCGATAGCGCGATATGAAGAATAGCTGGAGACGATCATGTTTGTGTAATTTTTGATCACCGTGCCTGTATTTGAGTTGCTCCCGTCGATGATCATCTGTACACCGGTTGTCCTGTTGCTTACGAGACTCTCTGAAAAATCGGATGGGATGACCAGGGCGGCCTTTATCTTTCTGTTTTTAAACAGACGGGGTATCTCGTCGTTGTCATGAATCGCCGCGTTCAGAACGAAGTCGCCCGTGTTGATAAAGTGATTTACCAGTTCCCTGCTTTCCGATGAATTGCTTCTGTCCAGTACACCCAGAGTGATTTCGCTGATATCCAGTTTCACAGCGTGTCCGTAAATGAAAATCATTGCAAGCGGCAGCACGATGATGATCACCAGCGATCTGAAATCGCGGGCAATATGCAGAAACTCTTTTTTTATGATCGCAATGAATCTGATGTTCATGATCTCGACTCAATAAGTGATACGAAAACGTCTTCCATGGAGGAGGCGTTCATTTTTTTCTTCAATGCGCGTGGTGAATCGATTGTGATTATTTTGCCCTGATGCATCATCGACAACCTGTGACAGAATTCCGCCTCATCCATGAAATGGGTTGTGACGAAAATCGTTGTACCCCTGCTGGCAAGTTCATTGATCAATTTCCAGAATTCCCGTCTTGAGATCGGATCCACACCGGCAGTGGGTTCGTCGAGAAAAAGCACCGCAGGCTCATGAAGAATGGCACAGCCAAGCGCCAGCCCCTGTTTCCATCCAAGTGGCATATCTTTCGTCATTGTGCTCCTTTGCGAGGTGAGCCGCAGCGTCTTCAGAATCCAGCGTGTTTTTGACTCGATCTCGGTTATGCTCAATCCGTAAATACCGCCATAAAAGTGGATGTTCTCCTCGACGGTGAGATCCTGATAAAGGGAAAACTTTTGTGACATGTAGCCGATATTTTCTTTGATTTTTTCGGATTGACTGTAAATGTCGAAACCATTCACCGTGGCCTCCCCGGAGGTTGGCATCAGCAATCCGCAGAGCATGCGAATAGTCGTCGTCTTTCCAGCGCCATTGGCGCCGAGAAATCCGAAAATCTCTCCCTTGTGCACCGTGAACGTGATGTCGTCGACCGCCTTGAAGGAGCCAAAGGTTTTTGTCAGGCCGGACGCTTTTACAGCAATGGATGGGGCCATAGCTATTCTTTCATCAATTCCATGAAGACATCTTCGATGTCCGGTTCAGTTACATTGATTTCCTTGATATTCGGATCAACGGCGTAAAGCGAATCCAGGAAATCTTCATTTACATCGTCTACCGTAATATGGATGCGATCACCAAAGAGCTGTGCCGAGTGAACGGCATTGTGTTCACCGAGTCGTGCGGCGGTGTCGTAAGGTGTGTCGCTCTCCACTTCCAGCAGACTTTTCGGAAAGTATCTGGCGATTTGTGCCGGCCTTTCCGTGGCAAGGACGCGCCCTTTATGGAGAAAGGCAATACGGTCGCATTTCCCCGCCTCGTCCATGTATGGCGTGGAGACGATGATCGTGACGCCCTCCTGTTGCAGCTCGTGAAGAATATCCCAGAATTCTCTCCGCGAAACCGGATCGACACCCGTCGTCGGTTCGTCGAGTATCAGCAGACGGGGTGTATGTATCAATGTACAGGACAATGCCAGTTTCTGCTTCATGCCTCCGGAAAGATCTTCTGCTCTGCGACTCTGAAAGGGTTTCAGATTGCTGAAGGAGAGCAACCGTTGAAGCCGTTCCTCCCGGTTCACGGGGTCGACTTGAAACAGATCTGAAAAGAATCTCAAATTCTCGGCAACGGTAAGGTCCGGGTACAGGGAAAATCGCTGCGGCATATATCCGATGATCTTCTTGATCTCGCCGGATTCTCTTTCAACATCGAATCCGAATACAGAGCAGTCTCCTGACCCGAATGTCAGCAATCCGCATAATACGCGCATCATTGTGGTCTTGCCCGCGCCGTCGGGGCCAATGAGTCCGAATATCTCACCCTCCTTCACATCGAGCGATACGCCATCGAGGGCAGTGTGCGAAGCATAACTTTTTCTCAATTCGTTGATTTGAACCGCGATTGGTGTCATCGCTCAATGACCTTCTATTTCGATGTCCGCCGGCATACCGATCTTCAAAATGCCTTTTGGATTCTTGACACTCACCTTGACGGCGTAAACCAGATCGGCCCTGGCCTCTCTGGTCTGTACATTTTTCGGGGTGAATTCCGCTTTCGGTGATATCCAGACCACTTTTCCGTCATATCTGTCGTCTGGAAAGGAGTCGATCGTGATGACGGCATCATCGCCGACCTTTACCTTGCCGAGATCGGTTTCCGCGATATACAATTTGATCCAGAGGTCCTTGAGGTCCACGATTGAGAAGAGGGGCGACCCTGTTGTGGCAAATTCACCGTATTCAATGTATTGATCGACGACGATGCCTGACACAGGGGCAATGACAATGCCATCCCTGATCTGCCTGTCGATCAGTCTGGCGCTTGCATCGAGCTGCGCTCTCTTCATTTTCACTGCATTCAATGATGCGCGGGCACGGCTGAGTGCTGAGCCCGATGCATTGTACTGCGTTTCGATATCGTCCATCTGCTGCCGAGATACGGACGATTGTTCGTATAACGCCTTGATCCTCTGATAACGCTTTTCGATGTTGTTGTGACTGTCCCTGGCCTCTTCGACGACGTTTGACGCGCTTTTGATGCTGAAATCGATCTCCTCAAGAGCCGCACCTGTCTGCTCTTTCTGGATGCGCAGCTTTTCCGTATCGATTCGCGCCAGCGTATCGCCTGTGGCGACCTCATTACCCTGTTCAGAGTCGATTCCGATGATCTGTCCGGGTATTTGCGCGCTGACCGTGATCTCTGTGCCCTCGAATACGCCTGATCCGGAGATTTCAGTTTCAGCGGGGCCGGAGCAGCAGAAAAGGATTAAAATGAAGAGTGGGCTGTATCTCATAAGTTCCTCCGATTATTTCTTCCCATGGATCGTTCGAGACCCGCGACTGCAATGCAATGCTGCGCCAGGGATATGATCTCGTCGAGTTTTGCTTTCGTCAGTTGTGTCTCCGCGTCCAGATAGTCTGTATTGGTGGCAAGACCCTGATTAAATTTATCCGATAGAATTCTGAAATTTTCCTCCGCCTGCTCCCGGATGATTTTGTGCAGCCTTACCTGTGAGTCGTACTCGGTCATTTTGCGATAAGCCTGATGCACGTCTAGCCGTATCGATTCCAGCAGAAGTGATTCCGAGTGCTCGATTCGGCTGACCATAGCGCGCGATTGCTGCACTTTTTCGTCTCTGATGCCCCAGTCCCACAAATGCCATTGTGCGGATATTCCCACTGTCCAGTAATCCATCCATTCATTTTCCAGCTTGTTCAGCCCCGGTTTTCCGTACTCGTAGCCGCCGACAAGTGAAATACTCGGATAGAATTCGGCTTGCGCTGATCTGATGGCGGCGCACAGCGCATTTTTCGTAGATGCCGTGCTTGTGAGCTCGGGACGCGCCACCAGGGCCTCATCGATTGCGTCGTCGAGTCCGATATCCGGTTTACGATACTCCAGATTCGTTTCAATGGAGAGGCTATCCGTCAAAGGCATGCCCAGCATATGCATCAATGCTTTTTTGAGCAGGAATTTCTGATTGTCCGCCCTGGAGATCATGAGCTCCATCTCGGATTTTCTGATCTTCGTTTTGAGAACATCGTTGTAAGTTGTTAGACCCTGATCGTAAAAATTTCCAACATCTTCAAGATGAGAAATGACAGATTTTAGAGAGAGTTCTGCAATGCGCTTGCGATGAACAGCGCTGATATAGTTGTAGTAGTTCTTCTTGATCTCATAAACCAGCTGGTTGATGTCCGCCTCTTTTACTGCCTCTTCGGCGAGAAGAGCGGACTTCGCCGATATTATCTGATTGTTCAGCCTGAAACCCGTGAATATCGGCTGAACCAGGGACATATTCAACGTGTAATTGTCTTCATCACCAAACCGCAGCTGAACAGGGGGGAGGTCGAGTGGAAGTCCGCTCATCTGCTCGGAGATGTTGACTGACATCACCTCGCTGAAGCGCAGATAGCTTGCGCCTGCCTTGAGCTGAGGCAACCGGCTCTTCCTGGCGATCTCAAGACCGGCCTTCGCGACGTTTATATCCTCATTCCGCATGCGCAGTTCGAAATTGCGCTCCATGGCGCGGTCAATGCAGTCCTCGAGTGACAATATTGGTGTTTGAGCCTGAAGCATGCGAGGGGCGTAAAGGATGAAGATAATGAGTATACGTAATAGATTTTTATTCATATCATTCTCTCTCCAGTATTCCGTATTCCAGAAGATCAAGAATACTTTTTTTCCTGTTTTCGATGAATTGTGATTCGTCGTCCGGATTCAATTCGAAAACCGATGCGATGAGGGGTTTCCCGATGAAATAAATCAAGCTCATGCCGATGATGCTGATGATGGTGCGCGTCGGATCCACCTTGCGGAATTCACCCTTGTCGACACTCTCCTGTATGATGTTGAGGAAACCAGCAGGTAGATCCAGTGAGCTGCCCGACTTGAGCTCTCTGAGGACTTTTCTGATATTATGCCCGCCATCGGCAATCTCCCGCATGAGGAGTTTTGGCAATTCCGGATTATGGTGAATGAAATTGATATATGCGTCGATGATGTCTTCGAGTTTCTTCTTCGGTGTGCCGTCGGAGACGATGATGCGGCGAATGTGTGTGAATATCTGATTCAGGAATGTGTGAAGCACCTGCTCGTATAGCATGTCTTTGCTGTTGAAATAGTAGAAGATCATGGCTTTGTTCACACCGGCCAGATCGGCTATCTCATGCATCCGTGTAGCGCTTTTGCCTTTTTCGACAAATAGCTCCATCGCCGCATGAAGTATCTTGTCTTTTGTCGGAAGCTGATCACTCATTTATATGATGCTCGTTCTGCGCATTGCGACATTCGCCTTGTCATGCACACTTAATTGCTATCGCTGACATCTCTGGGAGCCAGAGCAGATACACATGAATTATTGATTAAACTAACCGGTTGGTTAAACCGGATGGTTGAATATAGTCAATCGAAATGACATTGTCAAGTCTTTTTTTTCTGTTGCTTAATAGCCTGAAATTTAATATCTTCTTAGGTTGACTGAAAATACGTACTGACTCGACCCAGAAAGTGAGCTGACTGATGAGCCGAACCAAGAGATACAAACGATCCATTCAAACAGTTTTAATTATGATATCGATCCTGGTGTATGCTGACGGAAGCCGTATTGACACAGCGTGTGCTGCTGATGTGATTCCCATTTCCGAAGTGCGGGAGAACGATGGCAGCGGAGTCCCAAAGTTACTTGGCCAGGAGGTTACGGTGATGGGAGAGGTGACGGCCTCCGATCAGCTGGGTATCAAAGCTGCAATACAGGACACGACGGCAGGTGTCATTATTTACGACGGATCTTTTGCCGATTCCGTGGACATCGGTGATATCGTGACAGTCACCGGTACCGTCACGCAGTATTCCGGGCTGACCGAGCTGGATCCCGTGACGATTCTCGACCGTGTTCAGCAGCCGCCGACGATCGTGCCACTGGTATTGACATGCAACGACATAGCGCGCGACGGGCGAGGCGGGCTCGAAAAATATGAAGGCACACTCGTCAGGATCAATGATGTCACCGTGAATACAAACAAATGGACTGTCAGCGGTTCCGGCACAAACTATAATTTATCCGATGCCTCCGGCAGTTGTGAGATTCGTATCGACAAGTTCACGAATATTGCGAACACGCTGGCGCCTCAGGGCTCATTCGACGTGATCGGGGTTGTCGGGCAGTATGATTACAGCTCACCGTACACATCGGGATATCAATTGATGCCACGGTTTATCAATGATATCATTTCGGATACCGGACCACGGCTGTTATCCGGCCCTCTGGAGACGGATATTACACCGGAAAGCATTACCATCACCTGGAAAACGGATTCACCTGCGAATTCGATTGTCATGTACGGCACGACAGTGGAGTATGAAATCGACACAGTGATTGTGAATGAGGCTGTGACATCGCATACTTACATCATCAGTGATTTGTCGCCGGCGATAGTCTACCATATCAAGGTCGGGGCTTCGGACGCGAGCGGCACCAGCTATAGCGGAGATCATATCTCCATCACTGCTTCGGATCCCTCCTCCACAGGAGCGATGCACGTCTATTTCAACAGAACCGTGGATACGACGCTTGCCGTCGATGGCAACGCCGCATACGGGAATCAGGACATGGCGCAGCGCTTTATCGACAGAGTCGAATCGGCGCAGTTCAGTATCGACGTCTGCTTCTACTCGTGGAATTTGAAGTCAGTGACTGATGCGCTGATCGCGGCAAGGAACCGCGGCGTCTCGGTCAGATTCATTCACGACGACGAGCATCTGTTCCAGAGTGAGGTGAATCGCCTGATGGGATCGGGTATCCGCGTGATCAATGATTCCTACGGCAATAATGACGGCGAGGGGTTGCAGCATAACAAGTTTGCCATCTTCGACGCCAGGGATGAGACCTATGCATTCGACGATTGGGTCTGGACGGGATCACTGAATTTCACAGCATATCAGCAAACAGGGATCAATGCAATCCAAAATGTGATCGAGATACAGGATCAGTCGCTCGCCAAAGCCTATACAATGGAGTTCAACGAAATGTGGGGTTCGGAAACGAGTCTGCCCAGCGCGTCCAATTCCCGCTTCGGTGTCAAAAAGTCGGACAACACGCCGCACCTGTTCATGATCAATGGAACGCGGGTTGAAAATTACATGAGCCCCTCGGACCAGATCACATCGAAGCTCATCAACGCAGTCAACACCGCCGATCATGGCATTTATTTCTGCATACTGGAATTCACGCGCATCGATCTGAAGACAGCCATGGGCGATAAATATTTCAACCGGCCGGATTTTCACGTTCGCGGTGTATTCGACAGCGATCCGGATCCGGCCAGTCAGTGGGAATCCATGTCCGGCGAAGGTCCCTATGCCTGGGATCCACCGGCTGATGTGTGGCTCGATACCGAAGCCGGGGTATTGCATCACAAGTACATGATCATCGATGGACAGCACCCGGCATCAGATCCGGTTGTGATCACCGGTTCGAACAACTGGTCCTCAAGTGCGGAGAATAAAAATAACGAGAACGTCCTCATCATATATGACGCGGACATTGCCAATCTCTATATCCAGGAATTTGCCGCGCGTTATCACGCAGCCGGCGGCACCGGCGACTTCATCCCGACATCAGTGTCTGCGAATCAGGAGAGGCTGCCTGAGCAGTTTCAACTCGCACAGAATTATCCAAATCCCTTCAATCCGGGAACATCGATCCAATTCCAGCTGCCGGGAGCAGCTGAGGTCAATCTCGCCATCTATAACATCTCGGGAAGGTTGGTGCGCACGCTGGTAGCCGGTGCGATGGCAGCGGGAAGCCATACTGTGCGTTGGGAAGGGGATGATAGTGCCGGCCAGCCTGTGAGCTCCGGTGTTTATATGGTCCGGATTAAATCCGGAAACAAAATCATGACCAGAAAAATGATGATGATCCGGTGAGGCGGAACGTATGGGGGGATTTTTTTTCTTGCATTTCTGTGATCCAGGTATTAAGTTTATAGAGGTGAATAACTTGTGACCGAGATCAATGTGAATAATACATGCCTCAATGAGTCATTCTATGAGATCATCATTTCCAGGGACAACGTCATAGACATTATCCGGGAAGTGACTCACTATATTCATGATATCATCAAATGTGATTTCATCACCGTGTTGCTGAATGACCGGAACAACAGGTATTTCAGCATCCTGCCCTCGCTGAATACACTCTCTGTATACAAAGATGAAGAGATCACGATCTATTACAATGAAACACCTGTCACGGACATCATTCGCACAAAGAACTCACTGCTTCGGATTGACCTGGACATGAAGGGGAAGCTTTCGCCGGGCGATCTGAAATTCCATGCCGAAGGCGTCGCAACCGACCTGTCCCTTCCTGTAATCTATAATAACGAAGTCAAGCTGATCATAAATCTGTGCAGCTATCAGAAGGATATTTTCGACAGGCAGAAAATCAAGGTGCTGGAGGAGATGGTAAGCCTTTTATCACTCGGAGTGCATCGAATCTATTTGTCGGAAGAGGTCGATGAGCTTAAAGCAGGTGTAGCGCATTGGCAGCAGCGATACAGGAGCATGCTGGCCGGTTTGAGTCTGCCCGTTGTTGTGCTGAGCAGTGATGCACGGCTCATCTACGAATCGAACGAGGCCTTTGAAAATATATCCGGGTACAGTTCGGCACATCTGCACGGCATGGATTACGCCCGGTTGCATCCTCAGATCCCTGACGAGCAGATAACGAAGAATACGAAAGAGAGAAGTGTTTACAAGCACAATGGTCTGAAATTCCTGAACAGCGATGGCTCCGAGTCTGTTGTCGATGTACGCTACATGCAGATCTCAGATCGGTATGAATCCGGGATTCTGGCGATATATCATGAAGCGCAAACAGTGAATGAGGGTGAAAAACGGGTGCGGGAATTATCGCTGGGCGGATTCAGCCTCGGTGAAGATCTGCTGTCTGTAAGCTCGGATCTCGATGTGGTGATACCCGGGCTGTTGCATCAGCTTCAGGAGCAAAGCGAAGCGAGTTATGTGCTGCTCTATCTGATCAACCAGGATACGGGCGATCCGGAACTGGCATATCATGACCAGGCATCGGAAGGGGCGGATGATCGGCGCATTTCAGAGGATCTTCAGAATGGATTGTACACGAGTGTGATAGAGGGGGGCGATTGTCTCATCGTACCTGACATACATAAACAGGATTTACCTGAGGAGTGGCTGGAAAAAGCGCGCAGGACAGGATGTCGATCGCTGATCTCCGTTCCGCTGCGACCGCACATGCAAAATACTGGAATATTGACATTGCTTTTCGATATGGAGCGCGATTATTCAGAGCCTGATGTCAGCGGAATGAAGAGCGCCGCGCATTACCTGGGATTGATCGTGGAGAACCTGCAGACAAATCAGAAGATAGCCCGGATCCAGCTGCAGAACAGTATGACCAATGATTTCCTCTCTTCGGTGAACGCGACATCATCCATCGATGACATACTCATACTGGCATTGCGCAATTTGGAGAAGCTCATCGGATTTGACTATTTCTCTGCCAGACTGTTTGACAATACTGAGGAAGACGCTGTCGTAAAGACGCTTGTCAGCAAGACTTTTTCAACGTTGGTCCAATGCCCGGATTGGCATGGGATTGAAGATACAGACTATGGCTGGTGTCAGCTGCCTGAAAAGAAGGCGAGTGAGGGAGAGGATAATTCGCACTGGCGCCGTCATTTGAAGAGCAATATGAACACCATTCTTTTCGCACGCAATACCTATGTCGGCACCTTTTTTATTTCCAGTCTGGAACCGGCCCAATACGACGGTCAGACGCGCATCAGTTTCGAACAGTTTGCCAATCAGATCGCGACGATAATATACAATGTGAAGCTGGTGAATGATCAGGCGGAGTTGATACATCAACTGAATGAATTGAAGAAAAAGAACGAGACAACGCAGGGTGACGGATTCGAGAAATTGCTTTCAGTCATCTCGCATCATCTGAAACCCGATATCATCACGATCCAGGGCCTGTCGAAATATATTCTGAATTCATCAGATGGCGTTGGTGCGACAGCAAATCAGGAACACTTAAATGGTATTATTCAGGGAACTCAAAATCTGGAAAAACTGGTCGATGACCTGCTCGAATTGAACAGGATCAATGGCGTCGCCAACAGATATGCGCTGGTTGACATGAATGACGTGATTCAGGAAGCCGCAGGCAGTCTGCAGAATCTCTACGATTCGGCAAAAACAGAATTAGACATCATGCCCGGCATGCCTGCCATTCGATGTGACAGGGAAAGAATGGTTCGCGTTTTTCAGAATCTACTGGACAACGCTGTGCGCTATATTGGCGCGCATAATCAACAACCGCGCGTTGAAGTCGGATTTCGCAGGGATAAAGATCAGTTTCTCTTTTATGTCAAAGATAACGGTATCGGGATTGTCAGTGAGCACCATGATGCCGTTTTTCAGCTGTTTCAGGAATTTCCGCACGAACAGGCTGCGGAAAAGAGAGGTCATGGTATCGGGTTGTGTCTCGTGCAAAAGATCATTGATAAACACAATGGTGAGATTTGGCTGGAGTCCTCTCCCGATACCGGTTCGACCTTTACCTTCAGGTTAAGTGCATCATGATTGATAATTTTGCACCATAACTCTGGTCTTGTCTTCGAAAATTACTTCCATCTTTGAATTGTCAATGATATTCTGAACAACACCGTTACCGAACACTTTGTGATGGATTGGCGTCCTCACTTCATAATTCTTGTCCATCTTGTACTCAATAGCATTATTGAAATCATAATCTTCAAGTGATATCGCTTTTCTTCTGCGACGTTTCGGCTTTTCCGGTGTCGCTTTCTTTACTGTTTCGGTCTTCTTTGATTTAGTCGTCGATGCTTTTTTCGGCATTGTGCCTTCCTTTATTTTATAATTATCATACGTTTTGTATTCAGGTAATTCAATGTTTTCATGCTCACAAAGTACAGCCCACTGCTCACATCGTGCCCGTTGCTGTCTTTTCCATCCCAGTTGGCTGTATAACTGCCCGCACCTTTGGTTTGATTCACGATCATCCTGACGAGCGCTCCACTCGTGTTGTAGACAGCGATCCTGACAGGTCCTTTCTCCCTGACAGCGTAGCTGATTGTGGTGCTCGCGTTGAACGGATTCGGGTAGTTCTGATGAAGCTTGTCCTGCGCCGGAACAGAGATCCGCACGTGAAGGATCTGTGAATACTGGCTGCTACCGTCGAAGTCCATCTGTTTGAGCCGGTAATAATTGTCGCCGGAGGACAGACCGCGATCGAGGAAATGATATTCCTGAGGCACGGCCGTTGTACCAGCGCCTCTGACGAATCCGACCTCCTGAAAATCCAGCTGTCCTGATTTCCGCTCAACAAAAAAGCCGAGATTATTTGTCTCAGATTCCGTTCGCCAGCTCAGCGATACTCCATCATTGTTCAGCGAGATGTTGAATGACGACTGCTCCACCGGGACGAGTTGATCGAGATTTGCAACGTACATCGACCTGCCATGGGTTCCGATCGCTAAAATGCGGAGCGTGTTATGGATCGCCATGCTGTAAACAGGGACAATGGGAATTCCCGTACCCAGCGGTCTCCAGGACGCGCCATGATCAGCGCTGTAGAAACAACCGACGTCATTGCCCAGGTACAGCAAATTGCTGTAGACCGGATCGACCAGAATCGTATTGACCGGCGCATCCGGAAGATTGCTGCTGATATCGTTCCAGTCCGCGCCCATGTTTTGCGTGCTGAACACATGCGGCTGCGCCGACTTCCACTTCAAGCCCGAGAATGTGACATACGCCGTGGCGGCATCCGCAGGATCAACGGCGATCCGTGTCACCCAGCGAAGCGGCAGATCCCCGGTGATATCGCGCCATTCATCGCCGTAATCATCGGTGACCCACACATTGCTGTCATCCGTCCCGGCGTATATGACATTTGAATTGCCCGGCGCCACTGCGATGGTCGTGACGGTTCCAAGCCGGTTGTCCGGCAGCTGCTTCGTCAGATCCGGACTGATGGGCTGCCATGATGCAGCGCTATTTGTGCTCCGGTACACTCTGTCTGTGCCGTAATAAAGCACATCATTGTCGTTCGGATCCATGACAACCGGGGTTGACCAGTTCGTGGGTTCAGTTTGATTGATGCCGGAGAGTGCGAGCACAAAACTGTATCCGCCGTTGATGGACTTGCCCAGATATCCATATTGTGACTCGGCATAGATAACATTCGGATCCCGGGGGTCCACGAGCACGAAGAATCCGTCACCACCAAATATGATATCCCAGTCGTCAAGCGCACCTGTGAGCGTTCTCATGGTGCCGTTGTCCTGCGTACCTCCATATAAGCGCTGCGGATTGCTCTGATCCATGGTGATCTCATAAAACTGTGTGACCGGTAGCAGTCCCACTTTTGTCCAGTTGTTGCCGTTGTCGTAGGATATGTTGATCCCGCCGTCATTCCCGTTGATCAGTGTGTCGGGATGAAAAGGGTGAAATGCGAGCGCGTGATGATCCACATGCAGTCCCGGATAGCCGCCATACCCGTAGATGCGCGGCCAGGTATCGCCGCCATCGTCGGATCGCATGAAAGCGACGTCCATGGCATAGACGGTATTCGGTTTTTCAGGATGCACGCGTATATTTCCAAAGTACCAGCTGAAACTACTGAACCCTGATTGTATCCTCTTTTGCGGATCGACGATGGACCAGTTCAATCCATTATCTGTGCTCCGGTAGCAGTTTCGATAGCTGTATCCTCTGCCTGAGCTATAATCCGTATAGAGCGCGTATAGAATCTCCGGCTGGCTTTTGCATAGTGCAAGGCCGATCCTGCCGATGAGAGGATCGTTTCCCGGCAGACCGTTCGCGCTGCTCAGCCGCGTCCACGTCACCCCGCCATCACTTGATCGATAGATGCCACTCGTCGGTCCGAACAGATGAGACGACGTCGGTCGCCTGACACGTTCCCACATGGCCGCATGCAGAATATCCGGATTCTGCGGATTGATTACAATGTCGATGGCGCCGGTGGAATCCGAAATGAACAGTGATTTATTCCAGGTTTGACCGCCATCCTCGCTCAGGTACACACCGCGATCCGGATCCGGGCCGAAGTAGGAACCGACGGCAGCGACGAAAATCCTGTCGGTATCCGATGGATCGATGACGATGCGTCCGATGGATGCGGTGCGCTCTAATCCGATCAGCTGCCAATGCACACCCGCATCAAAGGATTTATAGACACCGGCTCCGGGGAAGTTATTATGTCCGCCGTTGGCCTCTCCTGTCCCGACATACACGATATCCGGATTCACCGGATCCACAGCAATATCTCCTACGGAGAGCGCTGCCTGGTCGTCAAAGATCGGACTCCATGTCAGTCCGCCGTCATAAGACTTGAACACACCCCCTGTGGATGCACCGGCGTAGACGATGTCGGGATAGAGCGGATTGTATTCGATATCCGAGATGCGGCCGCCGATGTTCAAAGGACCGGCGAATTGCCATCGAATATCAGACATATATGCGGTAGATGATGCGGTTTCCGTATGACGATGTGTCCGCAACTCACGCGCCTGCTGGATTGCGTCCAGATGTGCTGTCACATCAGCCCTGCCATACGGATATGTACGCTGCAGCCACGACCATTCGGATGGCCGGCTGTCCGGGCCTTTTCGCATTTTCCTGTATTTTTCCGGCAGCTGTTCTTTGAATCCTGCAGTTGTCAGAATACTGGCCTTTTCATTGCCTGCTATGATATAAACTGTGATGAAAACGATGAACAGCAGGGCGATGCCGGATCGAAATTTGTTGACATTCATGTTAAATTCGATTATTTTATACGTTGAATGGATCTTAGGTATCTAAATGCTTGTAACCACCATATTGCAATCGAGATGCACCCGACGCGATGACCAGAAAGCGTTATATGTGAAAAGTCTGGATCATTCGAACATAAAGTTATAATATACAAAATTTTTCTACAAATTCAAAGGACAATTTCCGGCATTGATAGACAAGATCTATAAATATGTGCAGCGCAGTGGCAAGCCGGTTTCAACAGGACATCTTGTCGAAAAATATTTTCAGAACAAATCCGGCAACAGCGTTGTGTTCGAAAAGATCATGTCTGATATGCTAGCGTCTGATCCGCGTTTTATCGCGGATGGAAATTCGTGCTGGTGGACAGTCGCGCAGCCGGAACGTTCGCTGGATTCAGCCCGTTTCCTGTTCATGGATCTGGAATATCTGGCATTGAGTCATCGCGTCAGGATTCCGCTGATCATCGGAATCCTGGAATGGTCGGCAGGAAAAATAACGCGTTCCATGTGTTTCAGGCTCAATCATCCGGAATTCAAAGACCCTGATATCCGTTCTGCAGCGGCTGAGCTCATTGACAGGCATGGCGCGGTTGAGCCGCTCAGCAAGAATCTTCAGACAATAGCTGAATTGATTCAGGGCGCCATTGTCATTCCTGTTTCAGGAGAGGCTGCCATCGCCAGGACGCTAGGCGCCGAATTCGGCGATGAGATCGAATATGATGCAATCTCTCTGGCTCAATTTACACTGGATAATAAAAAGCGGTCTGTCGAACAGCTGTCGAACTATTTCGGATTGGTATACCGAACGCCGGAGAATTTGAGCGCCAGACTTGAACTATCCGCTGACATCGTAACGCATGCGGTGGAGATGCTCGCTGAATGTGGCATCACGACTCTCGATGCATTCCAGAAACTCAGGGAGAGGGATGAGCCAGAGAATGTTTATTCCAAATTCGGATTCGATCGCCAATTCATTGATAATATCCCCGAAGCACCGGGCATCTATCTGATGCGGGATAAGCGGAGTAGCATATTCTATGTTGGCAAATCACGAAACCTGAACGCGCGCATTCGAAGTTACTTTATGCGTATTTCAGAAGACGATCTGAAGCTGAAGAAGATACATCTCATGCTGTACGATCTGAGCTACGAGTTAACGGGATCTGAGCTCGACGCGCTGCTACTCGAGCATCGATATATCAAAGAGTACAAACCCGGGGTGAATACGCAGACCGAGATCCATGGCACTGAGCGTCCGGAGTCCAATGATAGCAGGCTCATCCTCTTCGTTCCTGCAGTGTCCGCTGATGCTGTGACTCTATTCTTCGTCGATGGCCACAGACGTGCATCGCGTCTTGAACTGGATCTGACTGCGCCGGATGAGACAGAGTGCGAACGGAGACTTTTAAACATGTTTTTCGAAGCGACAGCGTCCGAAAACGATTTCTCCAGCGAGGAGATGGAGATCATCTGCCGGTGGATAGACCGGAATCGCGAGCGCGTCAACTGCATCAATGTGGAAGAAACGGCAGGTCTTTCAGATTGCATGAAGCGAATAAAGGCATACCTTGGCGACGAAGAACTCATGTCTCAAAAAATGACATTCATTTGAACAAAATAAACAGGTGGTAACCATGGGTACATCAGAAAACAGTGTATCACAAACCAACCCCTTGCTCTTCGACGGTCCAGGGTCGCCGCATTTTCAGGCTGTGAAAATCGAAGGCAATGTACGTCGCTCAGAATTACGCGAGCCATTGGTCTCCTCCGGGCTTGCCGCCGGCCTTCGCCATTCTCCGGCAGGCAATGGGACTGCCTGGGGCATCTCTTTTCAGGTTGAAGAGAGGGTGATACTCGTTGGAAAAGATGACGTGGAACAGCGCGTTGAGCCTTTTTTGGCAAAATGGATCGTTTTTCTGCATTCCGCTGATGTCCGGGCATCGCTCGGGTGGCCGGCGAGACTCGGTGTGTTGAACGAACATGTTGCTGATTACGTCATCGGATATGATGACGGCACTGAAGAGACCATCCCCGTGCGGCAGAGACATCACATCGGTGTGTTCGAGGATTCCTGGGGATTCAGGGGACTGCAATGCGTCGAGCACCACAAGCCGTTTCCGCTGCGGCAGCATCATGAACAGCCACACCAATATTGGGGTGCCAGCCAGAAGAGGGTGGAACGTCCGAAATCCGGCGCGGACAAGTGGCTGTACTATCTGTTCGCCTGGGAAAATAGCCATCCGGAAAAAGTGATTCGGCATATCCGTTTCAGGCCGGTGAATCATATTCCGTTCATTGTCGCTGCTATCTCGGCAGGGAACGTGAGTCACAATCCCCTCCGCTGGAATAGCCGGCGTAAGGCCATGATCCGGCTTCCTGAGGGATCCAGCTTCCATCCTGCACTGGATTCGCACGGGTTGCTGAGTCAGATACAGATCGATCTGGGGCAGGTGATCTCCGCGACGCCTCGTCCGGTCTATCCTGCGGAGGAATGGGAATCATCGCGAAACAACAAGGCTCCGGACATTTCCGAACGCGAACTGCTGCTCGAATACACAGCACACCCCGATGCCTGTTTGCATCTTGAAGGGGGCTCGGCGATCCCGCTGTCATCGATTCCACCTTCGCGCAGTGGAATGGATATTCGCCCTGTGGCACCTTCGGAGAAAAAGGTCGTGATCAGGGTCATAGATAAAAAGACACGGAAACAGGTCGCAGTGAAGTTACACGTCCACGGCGAATACGGGGAGTATCTCGCTCCTGTGGACAGACACAGGATCCCCAATAATGAATGGTTCGAGGATTACAGCGTCGATTTTGTGCATAACGGGTCGCATTACAGCACCTATATTTCAGGCGAGACATCGATCAAACTCCCGGTTGGACGCGTCTATGTGGAGGTATCCAGGGGATTTGAGGTGAAACCGGTTCGGAAAGTGTATCAGGTGACAGAGGGTACGGACGAGATCATAATTGAAATCGACCACGTTCTTCCGTGGAGAGAGAAGGGATGGGTGACGGCGGATACGCACGTTCATTTCCTTTCGCCTGCAACCGCGCTGATCGAAGGTGCCGCCGAGGGTGTAAACGTCGTGAACCTGCTGGTGAGCCAGTGGGGCGAACTCATGACGAATGTCGGTGATTTCGACGGGAAAACGACTTTCGGCTCAAAAGAAGCGGGCGGGGATGGCGAATACCTCGTCCGCGTTGGCTCGGAAAACAGACAGTATGTATTGGGTCATATTTCTCTGCTCGGCTACACCGGAAATATGATTACACCTTTGACAACAGGCGGTCCGGATGAATCCGCGCTGGGTGATCCGCTTGAAATATTGACGACGCAGTGGGCGGAGCAATGCATCATGCAGGATGGGCTCGTGATCGCGCCGCACTTCCCGCGCCCGCCGATGGAAACGGCCGCTGCCATCGTCAGTGGGAATGTCCACGGCGTTGAGATGACATCATGGGGCGACCATTACAGCGGAATTGATCCATACTCGCTCTCAGACTGGTATCGTTATCTGAATTGCGGGTATTTTGTGGCTGCTGTGGGTGGAACGGATAAAATGAGCGCGGGTACTGCCGTCGGCACTGTGCGGACCTATGCCAGGGTCGACGATGAGGCCGGATTTTCGTATGAGTCCTGGAAACAGTCGGTGAAACGGGGTCACACATTTGTCACCTATGGGCCATTGATGGAGTTCCGCGTTGATGGTGTGCCAATGGGAGGACGCATCGAAATGCCCGCAGGCGGGGGCAGTGTGGATGTGGAGTGGGAGTTGGCGAGCGCGACCATTCCCATTTCACGCCTGGAATTGATCGTGAACGGAGAGATCCGGGAAAGCATGGAGACGGGACCTGCGCATGGCAAAGGACACTGGCGAATCGATTTGCAGCGGAGCAGCTGGCTGGCAATTCTGGTCAGGGGGCACTACGCCGATAAGCCGGAGATCATAGCGGCGCATTCGTCACCGGTGATGGTGCATGTCAACGGATCTGAATTTCACGCCGCGGCGGATGCGCTGTCGATACTCGAGCAGATTGAGGGCGCGCTGGCATATCTGGATACTGTGGGTACGAGGGCCGATGATGTCACTTATAAAAAAATGCGCATGCGGCTGCAGTCGATTCACCGGGACATGCACAATCGAATGCATCAGATGGGATGCTTTCATCAGCATACTACCGGTATGGACCATCCGGAACACCGGGATGATTGATCAGCGACCTTGCTGGAATCAGCGACTGACCAAGTATTTTGTTGAGTCGTGTTATTCGACCAGTGGTGACCACTCACCGTAATGCTCTGTATGAATGCGGCATTTATCCTTTGATTTCCATCTCAGGTTGAAATTGTACGTCCAGTCCATGTATTCGGATCCGCCGCCACTGGTGGTCGTGATCACATAGCGTGATGAAATGTTGCCGATGCCCGAGGCTTGATCTGCAGGCAGCGGATCGTCGCCCTTGTTCGCATCGAAAGGGATCCAGCCGTAGTTTGGAAGATAGACCTCGCACCACCGGTGAAATACCTCATCCAGACTGGCGTCATCGCCGCGCAAGGAGACCGCGCCCACATAGCGAACCGGCAGTCCGACGGCCCTGCCGAGGGCGATAAAGGCAAATGAATATTCAGAGCATGATGCCGTTCCTCTTTTCAATACAGTCGGCGCCGGATTCCATCCACCGACAGGCTTCAGGTTATACGACAGGTGTTCGATCAAATAGTTGAATATTTTTCGGGCGATCCAATAAGGATTGCTCTCATCTCCCACGATCTTGCGTGCCGTATTCTGAATGAATGGATCTGTCAATTGAAGTTTTTTACCGTCGGCAAGGTATTTCTCTTTGATCGGCTTCGGAATATCATTCATGGTTCCTACTTTATCCGGATCGATGAAATACTCGACCGCTTTTATCTCCGCCTTAATCGTGAGCGTCGCGCGAAACTGCTGACCGCTTTCCATGTTTTTGATCTTGTAGTGGGCGAATTTCTGCTGCCAGCGGTCCGTGACGATGCCGGCTGGTTTTGGATCGAACGCAACCGGTGACAGCAGCGTTTGATTGTCTCTGTTCTCGGGAATCGCGATGTACACATCCAGTTCGGTGACTGTGCCTGGTCCATAGTTCCGGAATTCAAAGATATTGTCCAGCTGCTGACGTTTATGATCGTAGGTCTTGAATTTTGTATCATCTTCAATTTTCAACGCATAGATCCGGTCGGATTGATAATCCGCGTTCCAGAGTTTTGCTCCATCCCAGGCGAGACCGCGTGCATGCTCGTCCGGTGCATGAATGCTGAGAATCACGGTTCCTGTCTCCGGCTGAACGCGGTAGATCCTGTCTGTGCCTCTGTCGCTCACCCAGAGACAGGTTCCATCGAATGCGAGCCCGTCCGGGTTTTTGGATGGCGATGGTATTTTGCTGATCAACATACCATCTTCAGGATCGACGCTGAGAAGAATATCCAGCTTGCTGTCCGCGATCCATATCAGTTCACCGTCCCAACAGATATCCTTGGGATGATTGGTATATGCTTCGATGATGCGTTCGGAGACGCCGTTTTCGGTGTTGATCCGGTACAGATAATTTTCCTTGTCATCGATACACCAGAGATGCGAACCGTCCCAGGCCAGCCCAGTCGGGCTGTAGCCGGGCGCCGGGAGCGCGCTGTGAATCTTACCGTCTCTGCTCAGCTGATAGAGGGAGTCTGTGCCACGGTCTGCAACCCATAGATAGCGACCATCGAAGGCCATGCCCGTGGGAAAGTGCCCCGGCGCCTCGAGATTCGAAAGCACGTCGCCGGGCGCAGCGATGATCTGCGTGTATGACAGCAGAAGCATTACCAGGTAAAAGCAGATATTTCTGAACATTTTATAACCTCGTGAATATAATTGTCTGTTATCAAGACGATTTCGTGAAAATGGCGGATGTTGATCCATAATTAAATAAAATATTAGCACAATGTCAAGATATGTTTTGAATTTTTAATTGACAATCTAAAAAATAATTATTATCTTTGATTACAAAATGACAAGCAGGAGAATCAGGTGATCCTTGAAGAAATTTGTGTGCCGATCGAAGAGCATTTGGAACGTGTCGAGGATGAGTTCTTAAGAATGCTGGAATCAGATGTTGAATTGATCGACAAGATCGTCGCACATATCACCGCATACAAAGGAAAAAGGTTACGTCCCATATTGCTGTTGTTGTGCAGTGGTTTAAAAGGGCAGATAAAAGCGAATTCGATAAAAGCAGCCACGATCGTCGAGCTGCTTCATACGGCGACATTGATCCATGATGATGTGGTAGACGGATCTGACCTCAGAAGGGGCGGCCCGTCGGTGAACTCGTTATGGGATAACAAAATATCTATTTTGGTGGGCGACTATCTCTTCTCAGCCGTTTTATACAGTCTGTCGGGTCTGAACGACTTGCAACTCGTACAGGTGATCTCGAGTGTCGCCAGAAGTATGAGTCAGGGTGAGTTGTTGCAACTGCAGCACGGTAAAAATTATGAAATGGAAGAATCCACATATTTTAAATTGATCTCGAACAAGACCGCATCCCTTCTCGCCGCGACGTGTGAATTGGGCGCTATCACCTCATCGGAGGAAGATGAAGCGCATCACAAAAATATGAGAAACTTCGGTGAATACCTCGGTATCGCTTTTCAGATCAAGGATGATCTTCTCGATTTCACCGGAACAGAGAAAAACATGGGAAAACCGATTGCCAAGGATTTGATTGAGAATACCATCACTCTGCCTCTGCTGTATGGCGTGCAAAAATCCGAAAACCATTATCACGACAAGGTCATGGAAATTCTGAAGAAGGGGGTCGAAGAGGAGGATGTTGATTTCATTCGGGAATTTGCCATCGAATCGGGTGGTATCGATTACGCGACACAAAAGGCCGAGTATTACACGCAAAAGGCGCTGGCATGTCTGGGGCAATACGAAGAGACTGCCTTTAAAAGCGCTCTGCTCAAATTGACAAAATTTATCACGACCCGTGAAAATTAGATGACGATGTGTGTTCGATTTTCCCTCTTTCTGCTTACCCTCTTTACATTCTGCAGCAGTGAAAAGTCTTTCAAGACAACGGAACAGACCGAGCTGTTGATGGATACTGTCGTTCGTATTTCGGTATACCACGAAAACGACAGTGATGAAGCGGATATCAGAAGCGCAATTGTCGAAGCGTTTCGCTCGATCAGCGAGATCGACAGTCTTGCGAACAGTTATAACGATTCGAGCGCTGTCGCAACTATCAATGCACATGCGGATGATGGGCCTGTCGCTATCGACGCGACACTTGCCGACATTTTCGAACAGAGCCTTCGCATATCAACGCTCTCGGATGGCGCCTTTGATATTTCTGTGCTGCCTCTGCTCGACCTTTGGAACTTTGCCGGAGATGCGCCTGCCGTGCCCGACAGCACGGCAATCAGGGAATCCCTCGACCGGGTCGATTACCGGAAAATTTTGCTGAATGAATCGTCCGTCGCTTTCGAAGCAGAGGGGATGCGGGTGGATCTGGGAGGCATTGCCAAAGGATATGCCGTGGATCGTGCTATGGACGTTTTGCAGAGGTACGGATTCAGCGACGCCATGGTGAATGCGGGAGGCGATTTCAAGGCTGTGTCGGGAGATTTGACGCGCGGAAAGCGAAAGGTATGGATACGTCATCCGAGAAAAAGCGATGCCTTCTACGGCTATTTCATGATGGATAACGGCAGTGTCGCAACATCAGGTGACTATGAACGATATTTCCTTGAAGATTCGCTGAAATACCATCATATTCTCGATCCATCCACCGGGTATCCGGCGCGCGGCTGTGTGAGCGTCACCGTGCGGGCAGACAATGTGGTGGATGCCGATGCGCTGGCAACGGCGGTATTTGTGCTTGGGCCGGAGAGGGGTGTTGCATTACTCAATTTGCTGGATAGTACGGAAGGTATGGTTATTTATGAGGATGGCGGCGAATTGACACACATCGCGTCTGACGGGATGAAAGATATTCTGCAAATTCAGCATTTCTAGCACGATGTTTGTATACTAACATAATGAATTGATTCAGGATCGTTCGTTTTATTCGAGATAAACGACACAGCAACACAGGAGTCTGTATATGCCCAGAACACTAGTCACAGGTGGCGCCGGTTTTTTAGGATCACATCTGTGTGAGTACCTGTTGAA
>JAZBPW010000057.1:0-37757 GCA_036351795.1 Candidatus Zhuqueibacterota bacterium
CGCTGCTTTTCCGACCTCGATAGACCCGATATCGGTGCGGCCGAGTAGTTTTGCTGATCCAATCGTGGCCAGTTCGAGCGCATCTTCAGCCCCCATGGCATCGGCGCCTGAATTGACACGATGCAGGAGCATCGCGGTTCGCATCTCACCAACCATATCCGAAGTGTCGTTGGAGGCGGAACCATCGACGGCCAATCCAACCGGAATACCCATGTGCCGCATTTCCGGAACGCGAGCGATGCCGGATCCGAGTCTCATATTGGAGGAGGGACAGTGCGCGATGCCTGTGCGCGTTTCCGCAAGCAGAGCGAGCTCTTCATCATTGAAATGGATGCCGTGCGCGTACCAGACATCCTCACCCAGCCAGTCCACAGATTCCATGAAAGCCAGTGGACGCATGCCATAGGTCTCGAGACAATAGGCCTCTTCATCCTTTGTCTCACACAGGTGTGTGTGCAGACGCACCTGATACTTCCGTGCCAGCGTTGCCGTCTCTTTCATCAGCTCCGCAGTGACATTGAATGGAGAGCAGGGGGAGAGATGTATCTGTCGCATGGACAAGGGCGACGGATCATGGAACCTCTTTATCGCCTCCTCGGACTGGATCAGTATGTCCTCCTCGTCCTGAACCACGATGTCCGGAGGGAGTCCGCCGTTTGATTGCCCCCTGGACATGGAGCCTCGCGTGGGGGCGAAACGGATGCCGATCATGCCGGCCGCTTCCATTTGTATTTCCGGGATGTCGGATTTAAAGGACTTCGGGTAGAGATAATGATTGTCGGACGTCGTCGTGCATCCGGTCTTGAGCAGCTCGCCGCATCCCAGCAGCGTGGAATAGTGAACCACGTCCTCATTCATGTATTTCCAGACTTCGTACAATGTTGTGAGCCACTGGAAAAGTGGGACATCCTGAACCGCGGGAATATTACGCTGAAATGTCTGAAACAGATGATGGTGCGTATTGATCAAACCGGGAATGACGAGCTTGGTGGAACAATCGATGATCTCGGCATTGTCAGTATCGATATCTTGACCGATTTGACTGATTTCATTTCCCCGGATGAGCAGATCCATGCCTTTATAGCGGCGGCGTTCGTCATCCATGGGGACGAGATAGAAAATGTTTTTCAACAGAAGAGTATTCATTGGTCGCCTTGCTTTGCTCATTGCAATCTATAAAATTTTGGTGCGAAAATCAAGGCAAAAGACTTGAATTCCTCTTTTTTGTTTTGTATCTTCTTTTCTTGTTTTGACCTGATTTTCATATCTCCCAATCAGGTTAGATACGGTTTGGGCCCGGGATATGACCCATCTGAATATGCAATTGAGGATTACTCGGTTTCACGGAGGATTGATGACACGTCGACTCATATTCGCAATACTGTTAACAACTTTTCTGACGCAAAATGGCAGTGCTCTGGAGAGAATTCATGGTCACATGGTAAACGGACGAGGCACGACGGATAAACTTGAGGGGATACGGCTCTTTTTCTATCTGAATAGTGAGATATTGGGCACCGTCACCGCGGATGCAACGGGTGCATTTGAATTGTCGCTCGCGACAGCCGTGGAAGAGGGGATGGATGTCGCCCATCAGTTCAAGTTGTACGACAATTACCCGAACCCGTTCAATCCATCGACCACCATTTCCTATTCACTGGATCGCGCCGGAGAGGTGTCTCTGGTGATATACAACATCCTGGGGCAGAAAGTCAGATTTCTTGTCCAACAGTACCAGGGAGCAGGAGAACACCGTGTCGCCTGGGATGGTCTGGATGCGGATGGCGTACGGTGCACATACGGCACCTATCTTTATCGTCTTAAATTCAGAGATCAAATCCGCACCGGCAAGATGTTATATGTCGACAGTCCGGTGAACTTCGCGCTGACGCGTCCGGGACAACTTTCCAGGAGTTCATTTGTTTCAAACACACTCGAAGTCCAGATTAAGGACAGAGATGTCGTTGACACAACGCATGTGTACCATTTCGATGTATTGCCGTCGTCCATCGAACTGCATGATGTCCCGGTTCATGTCTACCCTTTCCTCAAGGTCTCGCCGGATACGATATCGCTGATGAGCGGAGAAAGCGCGGAGGACACGCTGAATATCTATTTTGAAAATCCGATCGAGATCCTGCCTCTGGACCTTGATTTTGAATACAATATATTAAACGACAGTCTTGTGCGTATTCAATACAGAAATGTGAATAAAGTCTCTGATTATCTGCTTATCAAAGAGATCAATAATCCGCGCGTCAGTTATGGGAAAGTCTATTTCAATCTCGATCCGAGGCTTACACTGAAAGACCATAAAATGCGCCGCGCCTATATTGGCATCGATTACAAAGAGTATCTCATCGTGAGAAATAATCGGGGCATTGCTGAACTCACGCTCTTGAATCCGGTTCCGGATGGATTGACATATGAGAACGGTAAGATCACCGGAAGCCCGGCGGAAGTGTCCGATGGCATGCATTATGTGGAGATTGTGGACGACAGGAATATTGTCGTGCAGGATTCCTTCTATCTCTGGGTCGGCACGCCATACGACATTCCAATGAATGACTATGTCGTCGATGTCCTCGAAGAGTATCCGCGGGACGGAACTCATCGCTATCTATGGGTGAATTCCTATGACGGTGTGACACGGGATGTGCTCTATGAGAACAGAGTCGTTGCCAGGGAGAATCCGGATGGCAGCGGCACATGCTTCTGCTGTGGCTTAACGTTCGAAGTATTCTTCCGTTCGCTGCAACGGCTGTTTGGAGATCTGAAGCAGGATCAGGATGTGAATGGTATGGTCTGGAGTCAGATGCGCGATCTGCTGGTGATATGGTTCGTCCAGCAGATGTGGGGCGAAGGACCGGGTCCGGCTGTTGAGAAGTATGGGATCGGAGACAAGATATACTCATTTGCAGACGCGCGCAAGGGTGATTTCCTGCAGTACTGGCGAACTACTGGATCGGGACATTCCGTGATCTTCATCGAATGGATGCTCAACACAGCCACTGGAGATACCACGGGTTTTCGGTACTGGTCGACGCAGGGGAGCACGAACGGCATCAACTATAGCACAGAATACTTCACAGGCAAAGGCGGGACAGTAGACCCGGATCTGACATTCTTTGCACGGCTGCGTTCACCAGATGACTTTAAGGCCTTCAGCACAACGCTGGCGAAGCCGGATGCGAATGTACCGGTTATTCCGCATCCCGCGCTGGATAATACGAATCATTGATCGCGGCGACCAGCTGATAATGTGATTTGCTCAGTGATTGACTGCTTCTGATGCTGAATCCGTTCGCGCTGAGCAATGCGATGGCATCATCTCTTGAAATCCGGTGTTCCAAAGGCGGGCCGCCCTCTTCCTCGATTTTTTCAAAGTCGATGATCACCAATTTTGCGTCGCGTTTCATGATGCGTCTGATTTCACTCAGAAAGAGCGGCGCGTCATCGGCTTCATGCAGCACAAACGCTGTGAATACTATTTTACAGACCGGCAGAACTCGATATTTTGTGTGGTGGCAGTTTGGATTTTCGCTCCGCCCTATCCAGCCGTGCCGCGTTCGCAGCATCAAATTTATGACCCATGGAACCGTCATTTCAAATACATACACTTCTTTACTATCGTGCGTTGTCCGGAAGAGAAAACGGCAAAATAGACGCCTGAGCCGATATCCGATGCCGGTTGCCAGGTCATGGAATATCTGCCGGGATCTTTTCGGTGCTCTTCGATCCGGGCGAACTCTTTCCCGAGCTGATTAATGATAGCGAGTTTAACGATGCCGGATTCGAATGGTTCAATTTCGATACGTGTGGCCGAGTTGAACGGATTCGGGTAATTTTGATGCAGTGCAAAACGCGGCGGAAAGTTTTGGTGTTCCTGTTCAACGGATACTTCAGTCTTCTTCCTTCCATAAACATGAACATCGTCGATGTAGGAGCCTGCTTGTACGATCGACTCATCCGACTCGAACCTGAACCGGATTGTGACCTCCTTTCCTGCGTATGGTGTCAGGTCCAGGGTCACATAATTCCATCCGGGCACGTCAGGGACAGCCGGGTCATCATGGCCGCCAATGATCCTGCTGCAAAGCGGAACGAAATCAATGCCATTGGTCGATATGTCGAGCCAGAGTGCGTCGTGATAGTAGTAGTCTTTGTCGTCAACACGGTTCCAGACCCAGAATTTCAGGAATGCGCAATTCAGATTGCTGAGATCGATCCATGGTGATTGCAGCCAGTTCGATGCGTTGTCATCGTAGGAGTCGTCCAGATCCGTTCCCCAGCAGCGTGATCCGGAGTGAACAGCGTCCGGTCCATATTCCGGTTGTCCCAGCTCCCATTCATCCGCATCCCCACCGTGTGTCCAGGTGTAGGCGTCGGACTCGAAATCATCGTAAAAAATGTCTTCGAATGCTTCCGGCAAGAGCCATGAGATCCGAATGATTCCCTCTCACCTGCTGTGCCAGATCGATAATCATCGGCGCGGCAATCTGAATTCAGGTGTGAAGTTAGAACTGTAAGCGAGAGTGTAAAACATGCCAACATCAGCCTTCTTAACATCTTCTGCCTCCCTTCGGAAGAGTGTGAATGATGCAATTCACTACACGCCCATCCGAAGCATGTGTCACCATGCATATGGGACGGGTATACTACGATTTAGTGTGAAAGATCAGGGTGGGGTGATCTTGCCGGAGTAGATCAGCTGTTCGCGTTCAAAGTCCCGGAGATACTCGACTTCGACATCGATGATATCACCATTCCGGTTTTTCACAGGCGCAAGGAGAGGCATGCTGAAACCGAATGATGTGATGACGGGCTGCTTCCCGCGAAGCTCCTTGTAGCGGGCGACCATTTCGTCGCGCCACGACATGTTGAAAAGGACGCCGTATCCGAGAACCAGATCTCTGGCAGCTTCGTAATCACCCTCTCCCTTGATACGGGTGATTTCCGCCAATAGTTTCCCGACTGCTTCTCTGAATGCGTCGATGGAAGTGACTCTGGCGAAGAGTTTTCCCTTGATCTTGTTGATCCGGATGCCGCCCTGCTCGATGATGTAGTTTACGATGAGGTGCCGCGCTCTTTCATGGTCCTGCTCGATGGTCTCCTGATCTTCCATCTGAGAGAGTTTGATCAGATAGTATCGTGCCCAGTGGCGGTACACCTCGTCAGCGGCGCTGTGGTCATTGATCAGGCCGATCCGCCGGAGAGCCGGATCATGGATATTCCACAGCGCCATCAGCTCGGCGCGCGCTTCCTCGATCGTCGAATAGTATTCCCGAAGCGAATCAGTCGGATTTCCCGGCATATCAGGGTCGATGCGTCCGGAACCGTGGCCGATCAGTTCATGAAGACAGACCATGGCGAATGACGCATCCTCATATCCTTTTTTCAGGGCTTCGATATCCCGGGGATGGAAGAAATCATAGATAAACTTGCGGACATAGTCTCTTCTGCCCGTGTAGGTGTTTCCTCCGCTGATACCCATGACATTGGTGAAAATCAGATTTTTTGAACCGTGTTTCTCTCGAAAACGATGATCATTGGGCAGGTTCAAACCCGCTGGGGGAATGGGGCCGCCATCGCCGGAGCCGGAGACGATCAGCGCGGCAATGGCTGACGGCTTGATACCGAAATCAGTACGCTTGAATTTATCCGCGAACGGCGCTTTGGATTCGAAGTAAGGAGCCAGGTCGACCAACTGCTTCATGACCCCGGTTTTCTTTACGTCTTCAAAATAGACGATGTTCTGGAACGAACCCTTTTTCCCCCTCGGATCGGTATAGACCTCGATGAATCCCTGCAAAAAATCGAGGCGTGGATTATGACGGATCCAGTGAATCGCCATCTGATTCATGTGCTTCATATCACCAGTACGGTAAAAACGGATCAGAGACCGGATGCTTTTCGCCTGAACAGTGTCAGCATAAGGGATGGCTTTTTCCAGAAAGTGGGTCACGCGGCCGAGCTCTTCTGCGTACATGCCCTGTGCAATATTGGAGTCCGGCAGTCCGGTGCGATAGACCTGTTCCATGATGCCGGAATCGCTCTTGATGATCCTGGAATTTTGAGGATACTTTTCCATACCGTGCATCGCCCATTCATCGACCTCAGCGGCAGTAACGCCTTCGTAAAAATTGTTTGCACTGGCGGCTATGATATCTACAGACGCCTGCTCGTCTTTCACCGTGATCATGGGCTGATAAGTGGAATCGAATATGGACCTTTCCAACAGGATCGCTGATGTATCGTTGTTCCAGCGGATATCTGCGCCATGCCCACGCGCGAATGCAATCGCGCGTTCGAGCTCATCAGGCGTAAACGCCGGGACGAATTTACTCTTTGAGTGATGATAGTATTGTGATCCATTGATCCAGACGCGATGTGCGTATTCACGGATAGCGTTGTAAATATCAGGATCAATATCTTTGCAGTGCAGAAGCAATTCTTCGCACAGATCCCTGATCTCGAGCGCGTGTTTGTGGTTCTGGTCGTAGTAGATGTCGCGTCCGGCCAGCCCGGCCTGCGTGAGATAATATGCCAGAATGCGCTCACGCGGCGACAGCGTCTCAAAACCTTCGATGTACAATTGACGCGCGCGGCTGTCGCCAACAGTCTCCAGCATGATCTCGTGGCCATCGCCGCCAATGTTGATCAGTGAACCGGGCGCACAGCCGGTTATGAACATCACTGCGAGAATCAGGCAATGTCTTTTTATAAGCATGGATTTATCCTGATCTTATTGAATCGCGACTCGGATAGCCTTGATCTCATTGTGACCGATAGAGAATGTAATGCTGTTGCCATCGGTTATCAGCTTTTTCAAAACATTCAACTCCAGCAGATCGATCTCTTCCGCCCTGCTGATTGCAAAGGGCAGAGTGAGGACAGCCTCTTTCGTATCATTTCCGGCAATCTCGTAAACGCGGATGACCAGCCCGGAACCATCCTCTTCGGATTTCAAAACCTCCCAACAGACATTGTCAGGTTTTGTGGATCCGAATGAATGAGTCGCGGGAAGGTCTCCCTCATGCTCAGATTCGAGACGTGCACTGACAGGGTAATGATATTCATACCCCTTGCGCCAGGCACGGCTCTGCCTCCAGTCACCGGCATGAGAGGTGAGTGCGTAGTGCAGACGATGCGTGTACACATCGGTGTTCGCGTCCGGATCTACGCCGCCCTTGACAAGCGTCAGCCGAATGCGATCTCCTTTTACGTCGAAGCCGTACTGGTCCAGCGACATTAAAGTGACGCCGAACCTGTTCCCAGAAAGATCGAGCCACTTCTGTGCCCAGGATTCAATCTTGGCCTTCTCGAATGATGTCTCGGGATTCGTCGGTCGGTCGTATGTTCCGTACGCGATTTCGGTAGTGACTGCATCCGCACCGGCATTGAACGGAAACGATGCCTTTACCAGTGATTCGCGATACGTGACATCCACATCGGTGATGAAATCGATGCGTTTTGTATCACGGTAAAGGCGTATCTCCTTTACCGTTCGGCCGCCATATGCAGCCGGTTTTGAGATTCGAAATGCGCCAACCACCGGTCCTTCGTCAAGTATGTCGATCCGGACATCTCCCTCTGGCTGAATTTCATGGTCATCATATGCCGGATCGATGTTCCAGTTGCTCCATTCATCCGGTCTGTTGATGAAAAACTGAATGCTGTTCCCGGGTTTGCTGAGGAGATTCACATTCAGTTCTTTATCGTACAGTTCGGCAATATTTCCGTCATCATCGAGCCGTAGCCGGTAGAATTTATTTTCGGCGGACCGTTGATTGATACGCACACCAGTTTCAGATATTTCCTGTTCTCTGGCGAGAAGTTTCACCTGCCTATAGCCGAAAGCAGGTACTGTGCACTGAAAGAGCAGCCAGTGACGTCCATCTCTGAAGATGACCTGACTTGGAATCTCTTCATTATTCAGATCCACTACCCGGACCCACGGGAATCCCCAGGGCATGCATATCACATCCTCACGCTCCCATGCGAGAGGATTGAACAGTATAAGCGTGCGGCCTGTGGAGAAGATATTGCTGCTGTCGCTGTGCAGGGTATTGATTCGCTCGGCGATGGAAGCGAGGGCGGACTCTTGTATTGCAGCGCTCGTCCGGAACAGCTCTTCGAAGTCGAATTCAGCATCCACATATGCCTGTGCAATGGAGGTCCCGGGCAGTATATCATGAAACTGGTTGAACAGGAGCCTTTTCCACGCATTTGTGATCCCAGCATCGGGTGCGGGTTCACCTGCCAGCGCATAGTGCAATGTATGCCATTTCTCGGCGCCGATCAGAGCCGCTTCAGCCTTTTTGTTGAGCTTTTTGATTCTCTCCTGTGACGATGTCGTACCGCGATGATTCTCAAGATAGAGTTCATCATTCCATACCGGCAGCCTGTCGCTGTAAAGTGAATCGACACGATGAAAGTGATCATGCACGGTGCCATGCGAAAAATTGTCATTCAGGGAGAGCATCTGAGCACGCTGGATCAGCTTGTCCGAAGGCCCCTCGCCACCGTCACCTTCTCCGTAAATAGCCAGGACATCCGGTATGAAATCTCTGCTTTTTAATGCTTCGGGAATGAGGGGTGATTTGCAATTCACTTTAACCTGCTCGCCTTTCTTCAGCAGCGTGTTATGCGTCTTCACCGACTCCTCGAGCCCGTCGTGTGGCCCGGGAGGCAGGCCGCAGCCGATGGGATTCTGCAATGCAAGAACCCGGGATCCATCGGGTGATTCCCAGATGAAGTGCTGATAGGGGAACTCATTCTCGTAATTCCAGGATAGTTTCGTTGTAAAGAAATATTTCCCGCCTGTCTTGCGGATGATCTGCGGAAAATTATTGTGCATGCCAAACGTATCCGGGATCCATTCCACTTCACTCAGCTTTCCGAAATGCTTCAGATAATAGCGCTGTCCGTAAAGTCTGTGCCGCACCAATGCTTCTCCGCATGGCATGTTGCCGTCGGACTCCACCCACATTCCGCCGGCGATTTCCCAGCGCCCCTGTGCCGCAAACTCCTTGAGCTCGGTGAACAGTTGTGGATGATACATTTCAATCCATTCGTAGTACTGTGCCGAACTCGCGACAAAGGTGAATTCTTCATGACGTTTGAGCCTTTCTACGTTTTTGGAAAATGTTCTGTACGTTTTACTCACCGTCTCATTCCAGGGCCATAACCACACGGCATCCAGATGAGAGTGTCCGATGGAACGTATTGTCAGTGAGTCGTCCAGTGATCCCCTTAGCGCATCCATGGCGATCTCGTCTCTGATCCTCGTCAATACCGGGATCATGTTTTCAAAATAGCTCTCCACATGACCGAGGTCATTGTCAAAAAGCAGATCCAGATCCATCTCCGCCTGAATTTGGTGCTGCACACCGGCAAGCGATTCACGAAGCATTGGACTGTCGACAAATGTTGAAAGATCCATGAGAGATTGATAGAGCCAGTTGAAACGATTGATGGTGTCACTCTCCCGGCTCAGACGGATCAAAAGATAGGCCATATGGTTTTCGGCCGGCAGATGGTACGTGCCTTTTCCGAGTGTGATGGCGAATATCCGCATATTGGGATTGCTTCCGATCTTGATGGAACGAAGCGTCTTTCCCGCCGGAAGGAAGAGAACCTGCATCCAGATGCTGTTCGGCGGCTCCTCCTTTCCCGAACTGCTGAGACGATAATCAGAATGTATTGCCTGGATCTCGGCAAATTGCGCCTTGTGGCACCAGTCGGTGAACTGCAGTATTTCGCTGCCGTATTCAGGTACGCCGTTCTCATTCCATTGGAGCTCAACGCTCGTCCGGCTGCTGCCATAGACTGAGGTTCCGAGCAGGAAGATTGCACTGTATCGATCGCCCGGTACATCTATCATCTGATCTCTGGGGATCATGCAGTTAAGAACTGGCTTGCCGGTTTCCGGCATTTTGAACGGGATGTCGTATGTCTTGAAATTCCTTTCTTTTGGCATGGCATCCGCAGGTATGGCGAAGTGCTCGTCGAGTTTTCCGGCCCCCGGATTGTCCAGCGTGGATATCGCATCCAGATTGAAATATTCTGATAAGTCGATTTTTACAAAATTGTCCGTTTTCATTTCCTGTCCCAGTATCGTTGATCCGATGCACAACGCCAGTGCGAGTATTACGATGATGCCGCAATATTGTACTTGCATTAGGTGATGATCCCTTGCATTCATAGAATGGTGATCACATATTTTCCGGTGTAGTGGAATTATTATGCCGCGCCATTCGAAAAAGGCCTGTATCTGTCCACTTAATTACACCTTATCGGAATGAATTTATTAAATTGCGAAGTCATTATCAAGTATATTTTGCTTGACATTCGGACTTAATTTTTTTATTATATTCTAACCTGTTTAATTCATATAAGTTATTCAATGAAGAGTCCCAAGCAATCTGAAGAAATCCTCCGACTGGTGACGGAGAATGTGCCTGATGTCATCTACTCACTTGACGGGAGTGGCGCATTTTTAAGTGTGAGCCCGTCTGTAGAAAAACTTCTCGGTTATCGTGTGGAGGCGTTGATCGGTACATCGGTGTTCCTGCTGGTTCATGATGATGACCGGGCGCGCATGAAGAGCAGTTTCATGAAGTCGATCCGCGAGAGCGATTCTGCGATTCGGCGGTACCGGTTTCGAATGGTATCCAAAGAGGGTCGGGTAAAGCACATAGAATCGAACCGTCAGCTCTATTTCGAAAATGGTAAGGTAATACGCTCGGATGGCATACTGCGAGATGTGAGTGAGCGTATCAAACTCGAGAAACAGATCGAAGAGAGATCGGAATCGCTGGGCAGGTTGAACGAAGACCTGGATCAGAAAGCAAAGGAACTGGAAAAAAAGACCTATCTCCTGGCGAATGCCAATGTGGAGCTGCTGTCCATTCAGGAGCAGCTGGAGGAAAAGAATGCGGAAATGGAGTCGTTGCTTCAGGAACTGACGCGCGAACGGAATTTCATTTCCGCCGTACTGAATACCGCGGGCGCGCTGGTGATCGTGCTGGACACAAACGGGACCATCGTGCGGTTCAATCGTGCCTGCGAAGTATCGTCCGGGTATCGCGTAGACGAGGTCGTCGGCAAAAAGATTTGGGATGTTCTCCTGAATCATGATGATGCGGAATTATTCAGGAAACAATTCGAAAAAATGAGCAGCAGTCGCTCCGCGACTCACATGGAGACTGCGTTGCGCACCAAAGAGGGGCAGTCTCGTATCATCTCCTGGTCGAACACCGTCATTCTCACTGCAACGGATGAAGTGGAATATATTGTCACTGCCGGTATCGATATCACGGTGCGAAAAAAGTTCGAAGAATCGCTCCGGATCAGTGAAGAGAGATTTCGCAGCCTCGTGGAAAACGCGAATGATATCATCTTCTCCTTGACGCCGGAGGGTGATATCAGCTATGTTTCGCCGAGATTTACAGAGCTGCTCGGATATGCTGTCCCGAACTATTTGGGAACGCATTTTACAGATGTGTTTCATGCTGAAGATGTGAATGCATCGAAGAAATGGTTTGAGAATGAGTTGAAAGGAAATGGCAAACCGGGTGCGATTGAATTCCGCCTGATCCACTCGGATGGATCGATTCACTGGTTTCTTGTCAACTCCTCGGTTATTTTCGATGAAAGCGGCAATGCTATTGAAATGATAGGCGTGGCACACGATTTCACGGATATGCGCAAGGTTCTGGATGACCTTGAAGAGGCCAACTGTTCTCTGAAAGAGACACAGTCACAGCTGGTGCAGTCAGAGAAAATGGCGTCTCTGGGTATGCTGGTAGCCGGGATCGCGCATGAGATCAACACACCGATTGGTGCGGTCAACAGCATGCACGACACACTGTTCCGGGCAATCAACAGAATGAAGTCGGTTATTCAGCAGCGGCTCACGAAAGAGCCGGAGGTGGAGAACGAGCTGGCAAATGCGTTCAAGATCATCGAGAAGGCCAACAAGGTGATACAGAACGGAACGAACCGGGTGATCGAAATCGTCCGAAGGCTTCGAAGTTTTGCCCGGTTGGACGAAGCGGATTTGAAAGATGCGGATATTCACGAGGGATTGGAAGACACGCTGACGCTGATCCACCATGAGATCAAACACGATATCAAAGTTACCAGAAATTTCGGCGAGATTCCCCGTATCACCTGTTACCCCGGACAGTTGAATCAGGTCTTCCTGAATTTGCTGATTAATGCGAGGCAGGCCATCAGCGGTAAGGGGGAGATCAGGATCAGCACATCACATGAAAATGGTGAAATACGGGTCGCATTTCAGGATAATGGATCCGGGATTTCAAAGACGGATATAGGAAAGATCTTCGATCCGGGCTTTACCACCAAGGGTAGTGGCGTCGGCACGGGATTGGGACTGTCGATCTGTTATCAGATCATACATGATCACAACGGCACAATTGAGGTGGAGAGTGTCCCGGGAGAGGGCACGACATTCACGGTGGTTCTCCCGGTTGTAAATGGTTTAGAGGCTACTGAAGCAAACGGGGTCCAATGACGAGAATGCCGATGATGACAGATCCGATTGCAGCGATGAGCACGGCTGCGGCAGCCACGTCTTTGGCCTTTTCTATCAGCGGATGCAGCTCTTTGACTGCAGCGTCGGCCAAAAACTCAATCGCTGTATTGAAAGCCTCGGCAATCCAGACTGTGATGATGGCAAAAGCGATCCATCGCCATTCGCTTATCGTAAGCTCTACCAAAATACCGGTGACGATCACAATGATGGTCGCTGCCGCGTGGATCCACGCGTTGTGCTGCGACCTGATCAAAATGCCGATGCCGTTGAACGCGTATTGAAAACTTTTTATTCTGGCGTGAATGCTGAATTCGTTCTTCATGAAGAGCTCCAATTTTGATGATGCACATGTTTATGATTCTTAGAATTGCATGGATACTGCAAATAGAGGGACTGTAACGCGGCGCTGACCGGTGGCATTGTCTTTTACATGGAATTCGGGTACCAGTAATCCGCTGAGTGTACCGGCGATTGCACCTGCGATGACATCCGAGGGGAAGTGTTTCCCCGCTCTCACCCGCAGGTACCCGGTGATGGATGCGCTGGTGAGCGACAGAATCCAAATATGTGTTTTCCATCGGGATTCCGGATGGTATTCGCTGTACAGTGAGGCGTAAAGTGCCGCCCCTGTAAAGGCGACGGATGTGTGACCGGAAAAGAATGAGCGCCGTGCGTTCTTCGTCAGTTTTCGTCGCAGGGGAACGCTGCTATTGTAGACGTACGGTCGTGCACGTTTCACCAGATCTTTGGTAATGCCGGTTAGCGCGAAATTCAGCATGTGCGATTCCAGAAACATGATACCCAGTTTCTCGCAATCGTTGGTCGCTCGGGAGTCAAAAAGCATCAACACCGGCAGCATGGCGTTCTGGTACAAGGACCAATCGCTCAATTTCGCAGCCTTTTGGGAGTATTGTCTGATTGCGATTCGATCGAAGCGGTTGACCTTTTCAGGTGAAAGCTTGGCGACATCGCTTTTTGTCAATGGACGTAATGTGTGCCCCAGCTGATTGCTGAATGCAATGCCGCATACGCCGGTTAGAAGCAGTGACGCATCTCGATGCCATGAAAGCTCGTATGGTGACTCAGAGAATGCATAATCGGTCGTCGACAGAAGGATGAGGATTGTTAAAATATATTTCATGATTTCAAACCTTAAATGCTGAATGAGAAAATTTAATCATTCGAAAACTCAAATGCAAGCGCTAATCCGCAATGGAGCGATATGCGGCATTTTTTGACAAAGCTGTTTGACATCAAGAGAGGCGAAGAAGAGAAAGCGTTATTGATGTTTCTCAATATTTTTCTGATTATTGCCTCTCTGCTGATCGTCAAGCCGGTCAGAACGTCACTCTTTCTGAACAATATCGGTATTGCCGAACTCCCTTACGCTTTCATTCTTGTTGCTATATCCGCGGCGATCGTGACGCATCTCTATACAAGATGGATGCGGGTCGTGCGGCTGTACAATCTCATCTTGTACACAACGATATTCTCGATCATTGCCCTATTCATTTTCCGTCTGTTTTTGATCAACGGGCATCATGCCAGTCTCTTTTACTACATTTTTTATATCTGGGTGGCATTGTTCGCAGCGATTCAGACATCACAATTCTGGCTGATGGCAAATTACGTCTTCAATGCCAGGGAAGCGAAGCGGCTATTCGGTTTCGTCGGCGCGGGTGCGATTTCGGGAGGGATCTTTGGCGGATATCTCACAAAGTTTCTGGCACCTGTTATTGGAACTGCCAACATGCTTTTCTTCTGTATCGCGTTTCTCATGATCTGTATTCTAATCCTCGTTCGCATCTGGCGTCAATATGCCGGAAGAACATACGCGGAACGAATAGAACGGGAGAAACGCATCGAAAAACGACAACTGAGCGATAATGTATTTCGTATCATTCTGAATTCACGTCACCTGTTGTACTTGTCGGGAATTATCGGTGTCGGTGTCATCGTGGCGAATATGGTGGATTATCAGTACAGCTCCATCGCCAGTCAAATCATACACGACGAAGACAGACTGACCGCATTTTTAGGATTCTGGCTGTCAAATTTGAGCATCGCATCATTGATCGTCCAGCTCCTGCTTACCGGACGGATATTGAAGCTTTTCGGTGTGACGGCCTCTCTCTTTTTTCTCCCGGTGAGTATCCTTGTCGGTGCTGTCAGCATTCTGGTGATGCCGGCATTGTGGTCTGCCGTGCTCGTCAAGGTGAGTGACGGCGGTTTCAAACAATCCATCAACAAGGCGGGACTGGAGCTCCTGGCATTGCCGATTCCCAGCAAGATCAAGAACCGGTCGAAGGCGTTCATCGATGTGTTTGTGGATAGTCTCGCGACAGGGGTCGGCGGAATATTGTTGGTTCTGTTCACGCGTTATGTGGGATTTTCTGTACGCTATATCAGCATCATGATCATCGTCTTCATTGGCGTGTGGCTCGTTCTCATCAAACGGATACGAACTGAATATGTAAATTCTTTCCGACTGGCTCTTGAAAAGGGAAGTATTGACCTTGAGAAGCAGACTGTCAATCTGGATGATGCGTCCGTGATCAATACACTCGTGCACGTATTCGAAGGTAAAAATGAGCGACAGATCCTGTACGCGTTAAAGCTGCTTGAAAACGCACGTCATGATCAGCTCAGTCCCTATTTTCACCGTTTGCTTGAAACAGGTTCGGCTCATATTCAGATCCAGGTCATCAGAATGCTTAAAAAGTACAGTGATACGACCTTTGTTCCACAGATCAGGTCCCTTGTTGAATCTTCTGAATTTGACGTCAAGGTTGAATCGATGCTGTACCTGTCCCGTCATTCGGAAAATCACGGTGATGTCATTAAGTCATATTTCCGGTCTGAGGATGTGAATATGCGAATTGCGGCTCTGGCGGCCGCAGCACATCTTTATCCGGATGATCGGGATCAGATCGATATCAAGGCGATGTTCGACCGCTTTCTGGAGGACCTGCCCGATTACGATCTGCCTCAAGACGAGTTTAATTCTATCAAGGCCAATCTGGCCAGGGTGATCGGTATCTCCGGCGACGAACTGCTGCTGCCCTTTTTGAAAAATCTGTTGAATGACACGACGCCGGATGTTGTGAAAGCTGCCGCCTTGAACGCGGGGCGTTCGGGTTCTCAGGAGTTCATCCCATTGTTGATCGACAAGCTGGGGCAGAGCGATGTCCGTCGCTTTGTGAGCGAAGCGTTGGCCTGCTACGGTGAGAACGTTATACCGCATCTCGAACGGGCGCTCGAGAATGAAACGGAGAATTATCAAATCCGGGCCGCGTTACCCAGAGTTCTGGCGCTCATACGTTCGCAGAAATCGGTGGATGTGCTCATCAATAACCTGGAGCAAAAGGATCTGCTGCTAAGGCATCAGATCATCAAATCGCTCAATGCACTCAAGGGAAAATATAAGGGATTGAAGTTCAATCACCAGGATGTGCGTTCGCATATTTACGAGGAGACGCGCTATTATTATCAGATCCTCGCCACGCTTCATCATCACAGCTACTCCGGTGGTGCCATGATTTCGACCGACAGTGGACTGATAGAGAGGAAAAAGTCGAGAAATTTGCTGATCAAATCACTGGAACAGAAGCTCGAAATCAATCTGGAACGCATCTTTCGCCTGCTCGGTTTGAGGTATCCGCAGAAAGACATGTTCAATGCCTATCTCGGAATCGTCAGCAAAAAGTCGGATCTGAAAGCCAATGCAATAGAGTTTCTGGACAATGTACTGGATGCGCGTATTAAACGTGTCGTCATTCCCATCGTGGAGGGCGGCTCGCCGGAACAGGTGATGCGAAAGACATTTGGGCTTTTGGGTAATGAAATCACGTCACGGAATTCGGGCATTTCCTACCTGCTGCGGGGGAATGATAACTGGCTTAAGGTGTGTGCCATGTACGATATTGCACTCAATATGGAGGGAGAATACTCCCGCATCGTCAAAGGACTGGTAAATGATCCTGATCCCATGGTGCGCGAAACCGCACAATTTTATTTGAATAAAATCGAAGGATGAGAGGTGCCCCATGTTGACCCGGATAGAGAAAGTCATATTTCTTCAGGATATTGATATTTTTGAATCGACGATGACGGAAGATCTGGCCTACATCGCGGCGATCACCGGGGAGGTTCAGTACACCCAGGGTGAAACCATCTTCAAAGAAGGCGATTTGCCCGACGCGATGTACATGGTGGTTGACGGCGATGTGAAACTGTCGCGTGATGACGATGAGTTGATGAATGCCGGTCCAAAGGATGTCTTTGGAACATGGGCGCTTTTTGATGATGAGCCGCGAGTGGTGACAGCCGTGGCATTGAAAAATTCGAGACTCTTGAAAATCGACAGGCTGGAGTTTATCGAATTGCTGGCAGACCATGCACAGATTACCCAGGGAATTTTAAAAAGCATGGCCAGGCGTTTGAGGAATCTCATGTCCAGGGTCCGGTTGTGAGAATTGATGATACTGATGTAAGATAAACGGGATGAGCGCGGTAAAATCTGCTTGCAAGATAGAATAAAAATTGTTAATTTAGCTGTATACATTCATCTGCTGAATAATGGAACGAATCTGCGTCAGGGAGAGGTATGGCTGAAAAGGATGACATTCAGACGATCATTATCGTCGATGATGAAGAGATGGTGTTGACCAGTCTTGAATCGCTATTGTCGTTGGAAACGGATTACGCTGTCGAGGCTTTCACCTCTGCAAATGATGCGCTCGAATACATCCGGAAAAATGACATCGATCTTGTCGTCTCTGATTATTTAATGCCGCAGATGGATGGCCTGAAATTTCTTTCTGAAGTGAAGAAAATCCATCCGGACGTGCCCCGGATCATTCTCACCGGTTACGCCGACAAGGAGAATGCGATAAAGGCAATCAATGAAGTTGGATTGTTTCAATATATCGAAAAACCGTGGAGCAACGATGATCTGCTCATCATTTTCAGAAACGCGCTTGAGAAACACCAACTGCTCAGAAGGCTGCAGCAGACGATGGGCGAAATCAACAATGCGTACGGCGAACTACAGAAACTGCAGCAAGAGATCGTGAAAACCTTCATCTGATGAGTGCCATGGATACGGGCACATTAAAATCCAAACGTAAAGATATCGACGGGATCGGGGAGGTCCTGTTTGAAAGAAGCGCTCGTGCCAGGTACATCAACATTTCTGTTCGCGCCGGTGGCATCGTCCGCGTTGCAGTGCCGATCGGCGTCCCGCTCGGAAGAGCGGAGAAAGTTCTTACGGAAAAACGCGATTGGGTGAAAAAACATCAGCGCAAACTGCGCGAATCGGAACATACGCAGAAGGCGATGCTGGCAAATATATCATCTTCGAATACAGCAGAAGCGCGGAAAGTGATTCGGGATCGCCTGGCGCAACTCGCCGCACGCCATGGATTCAAATATAACCGGGTCTTTATCCGCAACCAGAAAACGCGATGGGGCAGCTGTTCTTCGCGCAGTAACATAAATCTGAACATAAAATTGGTTTTTTTACCGCAAGAGCTCATGGATTACGTGATCCTGCACGAACTGGTGCACACGAAGGTCAGGAATCACAGTCCCGAATTCTGGAAGATGCTGGATCAATATGTCCCTGGCGCGAAAGCCATGGATAAACAGCTGAAAAAGTATTCACTAAGACTGCTGGAGGCTAAACTGGATGGATGATTACAGGATTGTTCTTGTTCTGAAGAACGAGATTGAAGCGCAGCTACTCGCTTCTGTGCTGCGAGAGCGGAATATTCCCCATCTCCTCAAGTCATATCATGATTATGCTTTGGACGGCATATTTCAGATTCAAAAGGGGTGGGGTCATCTGGAAGCACCGGAGCGGCATCACCGGAAGATCATCAATATCTACAGAGATATCTCGGAGACGAATTTCGGACAACCATTCCACGATACTTTCGACACACGTTTCGGCAGCATGGGGATTGTCTGGTTTGGCGCGGATACATCCCTTCAGATCCATGAAATCGTGCTACCTGGAGATGAAGACGGGACCGTTGCACGGATTCATAAACACTACCCGGCATCACAGAGTGGTCGCAGCGGGATAATCAGTGGGCTTGAGGACAAGATTCAAAAAAATCTTCAGGGGAAGGCCGTTCACTTCGATCTTGATCTGTTCAATCTGGAAATATGTACGACTTTCCAGAAAAGGGTGTTGTTGGCAGAATATGAGATTCCCCGGGGAAGCGTGAGCACTTACGGACGCATCGCACGGTTTTTGGATAAGCCCGGCGCGTCCAGGGCGGTCGGAGGCGCCCTTGCGAACAATCCATTCCCGATCGTCATCGCCTGTCACCGTGCCGTTCAGTCCGATGGTAGTCTGGGCGGATACCAGGGCGGCGTTGAGATGAAAATGCAGCTGCTTGAGATGGAAGGATTGACAATCAGGAATGATCGCGTGATTGTAGATCGATTTTATTATGACTGATGACTGTAGACTGAGAAGGAAAGCATGATGAAAGCGATGGTGCTCGAAAAGACGCATCGGTTTAATGATAACCCTGAACCACTTCGGCTCACGGATGTTCCGACACCCGAAATATCGGACCGCGAGATCCTGCTGAAGGTGAGAATATGCGGCGTCTGCCACACGGAGCTCGATGAGATTGAGGGCAGGACACCGCCGCCTGTGTACCCCATGATATTGGGACATCAGGTTGTCGGTGAAGTAGTGGAAATGGGACGAGGTGCTCGTATCCATGCCCTGGGTTCCCGGATTGGCGTCGGGTGGATCTACGCCTCATGCGGGAAATGTCCGTATTGCCTGAGAGGAGACGATAACCTGTGCGCCGATTTCCTGGCGACCGGCCGCGATGCACCCGGGGGATATGCGGAATTCATGAAGGTGCCTGAGGATTCTGCAATACCGATACCAGATGTCTACACGGATTCAGAAGCAGCGCCGCTGTTGTGTGCCGGCGCAATCGGATACCGTTCTCTTCGCTTGACGAATTTGAAAGATGGTGACCGGATCGGCTTGACTGGATTCGGTGCATCCGGGCATCTTGTCCTCAAAATGGTTGCCCATCTATTCCCGAATACAGACGTGTATGTATTTGCAAGAAGCGAAAAAGAACAGATCTTTGCCCGCGAACTCGGTGCTGTATGGGCAGGTGACACGACTGAAACTTCCCCTGAAAAACTGAACAGTATCATCGATACCACGCCCGTCTGGAAGCCTGTCGTCGAGGCGCTTGATAATCTCATGCCCGGCGGTCGGCTTGTGATCAATGCCATCCGCAAGGAGGATGTGGATAAAGATGAGCTCCTTCGCATCGATTATCCCCGCGACCTCTGGATGGAAAAAGAGATCAAGAGCGTAGCCAATGTGGCGAAAAGAGATATTTCGGAATTCCTGAAACTGGCTGCCGAAATACCAATCAAACCCGATTATGAGGAATTCGATCTGAAAGATGCAAATATTGCCTTGAATGAATTAAAGAACAGAAAGATCAGGGGGGCAAAGGTTCTGGTGATCGGCTGAGGTAGATCAATGGAATCGCGTGAGTCCGAATGAAGACGAAAACACAAAAGATAATCATCGATGGATATAATGTCCTGCATCTGATAGAACCATACCGAAGTATGCTGCAGAAGGATCTCGAAACCGCGAGAAACCTGTTCATTCATAACCTCTCCATTTATCGCTCTCAGAAGATGCTGGACATTCTTGTCGTGTTTGACGGCGCAGCAGGTATACCTGTTCCTCATCAATATGAAACGCGGGCGGGTATTCGGATCATGTTTTCCAGGGCACCACAAAAGGCGGATCCTGTGATTATCAATTTAATCAGGAAGGCCAAACAACGAAGATCTCTGATCGTGGTGACTAACGACAGGGAGATCATCTCTTTTGCAAAGTCAGCAGGAAGCCAGACGCTATCACCAAAAGAATTAGCCGATAGAATGTCTGCGAAGCCAAGAGACGATCAGTTGTTGAGTAAAATTGATAATCATATGTCAGATGAAGAGTTGGAAGAATGGAAAAAGATATTCGGCGTCAAATGAACCAGGTGATGTAACTTTTTTAAAATATATAAGTATAGATAGATTGTAGCTTCTTCACGTAATCCGGCATTGAGCGAACAAAACATATATGAATAAAAAACGATACTACCGGTGCGCATTCTTCGCGTTTACCCTCTTTTCCCTTGTCACTTATTTTTGTGGAACGCCTCTGTATCCTGTGGAAGTGAGTCAGCAAAGTGTGTCATTCGAGTGCTACTCTGTGGAAGACGGACTCTCACAAAGCACGGTACTCTGTATCGCGCAGGATGAAATCGGTTATATGTGGTTTGGTACCATCGACGGACTCAATCGCTTCGATGGGTATCATTTTACGATCTACAGGAGTAATCCGGCCGATGAGAAGTCGATTTCCGATGATTGGATCACTTCTCTCTATGTTGACAGAGAGGGAGTGTTGTGGATTGGTACGCTGGGGGGCGGGTTGAACTGTTATCACCGGTCGGGAGAATATTTCGATTCTTACATGATACCCGCGCAAGGGGGCAACCCTGAGGACCTGAAGAACTCGAACATCGAACTTCCTTTCACCTACTCTTTTCTAAATACCGGTAGCATTACTTCAATATTTGAGGACGAAAATGGGCTGCTGTGGATCGGTACTTTTGGATGCGGATTGTTTCAATTCGACAAGAAAAGCAGATCTTTTGCAAAGAATGGTTTCGAATTGCCGGTTCGTACTGGTTATGAGAAATATGTCATGGACATGTGCGAGACTGAATACGATGATGAAAAAGCATTGTGGATTTCTACGTTCGGTGGAGGATTGTACCGGCTCGGCAATAATAATGAAGTTACTCATTTTTGCAATGAATCCGGTAATCCGGAAAGCCTGAGCCATGATTTTCTGACCGATATTTGCGCTACAACTGAAGGTGCTGACAAATGTGTCTGGATTGCGACACTTGGCGGCGGACTCAACAGGATTTCACTGCTTGATGGGACGATCAAACACTATACAGGACACCCGGATCATCCATACGGATTGCATGATAACCGGATTCTGTCACTGCTCAGAGACAAGTATGATAATTTGTGGATTGGCACGGCGAGCGAGGGACTCGATTACTATGATACGTATTCGGATCGATTCATTCAATTCAAAGGTGATTTGGGTAAGACGGCAGGCCTCGGCAGCAACGAGTTGCTCTCCCTGTTCAGGGATAGAACCGGAATAATATGGGTGGGGACAAACCTGGGACACGGTGTCAATAAGATGAAAATGGGACAGAGAAAATTCAATCATATCAGGCATGATCCCGCCAATCCGAATTCCCTGAATGATAATGCCATATTTTGCTTTTGCCAGGACAGCGATCGGAATCTGTGGATAGGGACTTTCAAAGGTGGACTCAATCGATACGATCCGAAGAACGGGAGCTTCACACATTTTGTGCATAGCGCCGGAGCGAGGGAGACGATCAGTGATAATCATGTGAGAACGATTTATGAAGACAGCAGGGGATATTTGTGGATCGGTACATTTCATGGAGGACTGAACAAATACGATAGAGGACGCAATCGATTTATAAATTATCGACATGATGCTGATGATCCGAGGAGCATTGGCGCCGATCAGGTCCGTGCCATACATGAGGATCCAGCGGGATTTATCTGGCTGGGTACATACGGTGGAGGACTCAGCCGTCTCGATCCATCTACCGGGAAATGCATCAATTACCGCCACAATTCAATAGATAGCACGACGATCAGTGACGACAGAATTTACGATATCCAGGCGGATTGTCGCGGGGACTTGTGGATTGCGACTTTCGAGGGTGGTGTGAACAGATTTGATGTGGATGCCGGCACCTTCACCCGTTATCAGCATGATCCCTACGACATAAACAGCCTGAGTGAAAACCGAGTATTTTCCATCTATTACGATACGGCGGACACCAACATCATCTGGTTCTGCACCTCCGGCGGCGGCTTGAACAAGTATGATATTGAGAATGATAGATTTGTCCATTATACGGAAGCCTCTGGATTGCCCAATAACGTGGTATATGGTATTTTATCAGATGACAAGGGATTTTACTGGTTGAGTACCAACAAGGGTATTTCGAAATTTTTCCCGGAATCTGAAACTTTTACGAACTACGATGTCATGGACGGATTGCAAAGTAATGAATTCAATGCCGGAGCTTTTTACAAGGGGATGGATGGGCAGATGTATTTTGGCGGCATTAATGGATTCAACAGTTTCCACCCGGATGATGTCTTTGTCAATCTCAATGTGCCGCCGATCGTGATCACGTCGTTCAAGATATTCGATCAAGAGATGATCCAGGCGTTTGGGCCGATGGAAATGGGAAAACGAATCGATCTAAATTACAGCGACAGTTTTATCTCTTTCGAATTTTCTGCCCTGGATTATGCGAATCTGAAAAAAAATCAATACGCGTACAAATTGACCGGTTTCCATGATGACTGGATAAGATGCGGGACGAGGCGATTCGTGAATTTCACGAATCTGGATCCCGGCAGATATCAATTCTACGTGAAGGGATCGAACAGCGATGGGGTCTGGAACGATCATGGCACCTATATCAATCTCTTTGTACACCCGCCTTTTTGGAAAAAGTGGTGGTTCTATCTGATGATTCTGGCACTGTTGGTTTTGAGTGCGTTCTCTTTGCACAGGCAGCGGATCAGACGGATTATGCAACTGGAGCATGTGAGGTTGGAGGAGAATGATCGCGTCAGAAAAGCGGTGGCCGCTGATTTTCATGATGAGCTCGGGCAGAAGCTGACACGCATATCGCTGTTCAGCGAAATCATGAAGCGGAAACTCAAGTCGGTTTCACTGGAAAATCTTGAATACATAAAGAAAATTAATTCCCTGTCCAAGGAACTCGCCGCAAGCTCGAGGGACTTCATCTGGACGCTGGATCCGGATCAGGAGTCTCTGTATGATGTGATGGTGTATCTGAAGGATTTTGGAGATGATGTATTTGCCAAGACCGGGAAAGTGTTCAGGGTGTATGGTATTCACAACGATCTGAAAAAGGCGGTACTTCCCGTGGAATGGCGAAGACACCTTATCCTGATCTTCAAAGAGGGAATGAATAATATTCTGAAGCATGCGTCATGCAATAATGTTGTGTTCGACATCGTATTCAAAGAGGATCAACTCAAAGTCACCCTGTCCGACGACGGCGTGGGATGCAATCTCAATGACGTCTCTTCAAAGGGACATGGACTGGATAACATGAGAAGACGGGCGAAGGCGATCAATGGACAGCTGGACATTACGCAGAATATCGGAAGCGGTATGAAGATCCGGTTCACTGGCGAAATACCCCAAATGGGTCATTGAAAATTGAAAGATACACGTCTATATTAAGGGAGAACTATCATGGACAATGACATGATTTATGTCTCCATAGTCGAAGATGACGATGACATTCGGGAGAGCCTGGCAATACTGATTAATGGAACTACGGGCTATGAATGCATCAGTCATTTCCGCGATTGTGAATCAGCCATTCCCGCGATGACAGAGGACGTACCTGATGTCGTTCTGATGGATATCGGATTGCCGGGTATGTCCGGAATTGAGGGAATGCGGGCGCTGAAGCAGAATCTCCCTGACCTGGATATTCTGGTGCTCACCGTGCATTGTGATTACAAGATTGTGTTCGAGGCGTTGTGCGCCGGTGCCTGCGGCTATCTCACCAAAGACACCAAACCGGCGAAACTGCTGGAGGCCATCAATGAGGCGTTTGAAGGCGGAGCGCCAATGAGTACACAAATCGCCCGGATGGTGGTTGACTCATTTAAAACAAAACCGCATACGGAACTTACCTTGAGAGAGACTGAGGTCTTGACACAGCTATGCAAGGGGATGAGTTACCGGATGATCGCGGAAGCGCTTTTCATCAGTGAAGAGACGGTCCGAAGACACATCAAAAACATCTATAAAAAGCTCGAAGTCAGCTCCAAATCCGAGGCTGTCGCCAAAGCCCTGAAAGAGAAACTCGTACACTCCTGATTTTTGATATTTCGTTATCTAATTGAAAATTAATAACTAAATAGCATTCCCAAAATACCCCTTTTGGGTTATTGAATAATACCCTGTTTCCTGTTACCTTTTCCCAGACTTTAATAAATACTGTAGGGTAAGGATTGTGAAGCATCTCCTGATTGTTGAGGATGATTCCAATACGCTCGACGGAATGATCGTTCTGCTGCGCGATGAAGGCTTCGATGTACACGGTGCAATGAACGGGGCAGAGGCTATCGAAAGCGTATCCGGAGGATCGTTCGACATGGTGATCTGCGATTATTGCCTGCCGGATATTGACGGCTTGGAGACATGCCTCAGATTAAAAGCGCTTGATGCAAATCTACCGATATTTCTGGTAACCGCCTGCTATGATACCAGGATTTTTCGAGATGCCGCATTGTATGGTATCAGAAAAGTATTCACAAAACCAATTGAGTTTGATGATTTGCTTCAAACTCTGGCAAATGACCAACTCAATAATAATTAATCAAATCATGGAGGGACACATGTACAAAAAATGTCTTTTTGTTACACTCATCCTTTTGGTACCCTTTTCCATTTTCGCGTCGACCACCGGAAAAATCGTCGGCGTGGTAAAGGATCTGGACACCGGCGATCCTTTGCCGGGTGCCAACGTCTTTATCCAGGGCACGTTGCTTGGCGCGGCGACAAGTATCAATGGATATTTTTCGATACTGAACGTGCCTGTGGGCACACACTCCGTGCGCGCTGAATTCATCGGCTATCAATCGATGATTAAGCAGAATATCGCAGTGAGTGTGGGACTGACCTCAGAGGTCAACTTCGATCTCAGGGCACAGGTACTCGAGGGGGAGGCTGTCGTTGTAACAGCCGAACGTGAGATGATACGCAAGGACGCGACGAACACCAATATTATCAAGACCGCGGAGGATATCGAAGCTCTTCCGGCCAGGGGGCTGCAGGAGATCACATCGACTGTGGCCGGTGTGGTGAAGCAGGATAACAGCAATGTGCTGAATGTGAGAGGGGGGCGCGGTAATGAGAGCGCTGTCTATGTCGATGGTGTTCTGGTCAATGATCCTTATAACTTCGCTGTGCGCGCCTACATCCCGAACGAAGCCATCGAAGAGCTGAGCGTTCAGACCGGCGGATTCCAGGCAGAGTATGGCGAGGCAATGTCCGGTATCATCATCATGACGACCAACAGCGGTACCAAACGCTATTCCGGAACCGCACAGGTGATCACCGATGCCATGCTGCCGAATGACGAGAAGGCACTCGGCACATATTCCTACGGATATAACGAATATAACGTCACGCTCTCTGGCCCGGTCTGGCCCGGTTTGAATCACACCTTCTTCTTCAGCGGAACCAGGAAATATCTTGAAGACGGCGCACCCTCCTGGGGATGGGCTGAAAACAGTCGTAAACCCGAGCAGTTCAAAGGAGGCATTGTTCCGGGGCAAAGCGATGGCAACTGGAGCTATTCCGGCAAACTGAAACTTCAACTCAGTAAGAATATGGAGTTGAAGAGCAGTCTTGTCTGGACGCAAAGAAAATATTCTTTCACCAGCTTTTGGTCCGGTATGAATCCCATCTGGTTGTATAATACCGAGCATGCGCCGCAATCCAAATCACAGCATGGCTCATTCAATTCGACGTTTACTCAAATGCTGAGCCCGAGGACATTTTACGATCTCAAGTTCAATTATTTCCATACCTTTCTGAAACGATACGACAGGATGTTCGAGGACGACTGGTTCAAGTACGGCGATCCGACCTATGTGCCTGATCCCGCGTGGGCCAATAATCCTGCGAATTTCGGCGAAGCATATACCGCACGCTTTGAACCGGATTTCTTCAAACCGGGCGCGCAGTATGATGACTATTTCAAGAACAAGACCACATTCTGGGGCATCGATTTTGATCTGACGCACCAACAGGGGAAATACAACACATTCAAACTCGGCTTCGACTACAAGTATCACACCATGCGACAATTGCGGATCCTGGCGCCGACGCAGCTGGCAAAGCGAACGGATATCACGGAGCTTGAGAGATACAGACTCGCCGATATTCAGTTCTTCGGCTATGATCTCAATGGCAATGAAGTGAACTCCGGCAACTATCTCAAAGATGTGGTCCGGGATGAAGCCGGAGTACCGATCAGCGGCTATGATGAGCAGGAGCCGTATCATCCGATCACAATGAGCGGATATATCCAGGATAAAATCGAATTCAGGAATCTTATCCTGAATCTCGGTTTGCGTTACGACCGGATCGATCCCAACGCGTGGCGGTTCAGAGAACTGGAAGCGCAATACGATCAGAACGGCGACTACATCGACGGGACGGGTATGTTCGGCGGTAATCGTCAGTTCGACGATGAAGATACTTATGAATCAGAGGCATATGACTTCATCAGTCCGCGCATGGGCGCTGCCTTTCCAGTATCCGATCGCACGGTTTTTCATATTCAATACGGCAAGTTTTATCAGAAACCGAATCTGATGGATCTCTATCTCAGTCCGTTTTATCTCGACGCCTTCGTGAACCGCGGCGGATATTTCACCGATCTGGAGAATCCGAATCTGAAGCCGGAGAGAACCACGTCGTATGAGGTCGGATTCAAGCAGATGGTGAGCAATAATGCGTCGCTTCAGTTGACGGCGTTTTACAAAGAGACCGAAGATCTGATCCAGGTGCTCAACGTGAATACGGATGTAACGAACATTGCATTCAGCTCCAACGGTGATTTTGGTGTTGTGAAGGGATTCGATATTCTTTTTAATCTCAGACGAAGCAAGAACATCTCTCTGAATGTGAATTACGAATATCAGTCGGCCAGTGGTACCGGCTCTGCAACCAACAGCAGCCGCGATATCGCCTGGCTGGGTGGCGCACGCGGTAACTTCCCAAAATTCACAATGCCCCTGAACTATGAGCAGAAGCACCGGGGATCATTGAACGTGGATTATCGATTCCTGAAAGAAGAAGGTCCTGGTCTTTTCGGATTACACCCGTTTGAGAACACGGGGATAAATCTGTTGTTTTCATTCAATTCGGGTCATCCCTATACGCGTGCTGTTGTGCTGAGCACGCTGCCGCACGATGGAAGATATGATAATAATATCTCGAACACGCCGATATCAGCAGTCAATGCGGAATTGACTCCATGGAATTATCGCCTGGATCTCAAAGTCGATAAACGGATCGGGCTGCCCTATATGTCTGGGAATCTGAATGTGTATCTCTGGGTAGTGAATCTGTTGAATACGGAGAGCGCGGTGAATGTCTGGACGACAACCGGTTTGCCCGATCAGACGGGCTATCTGCAGACGACGCCTGGCCAGATATACTATACCGAATTAAGCGCGGAAGAAAGGAGCGCGTTATCGATGCGGGAGATGGACTACATCAACTATGGAATTCCCCGTCAGATCAGATTGGGTTTTCGTGTTGAGTTGTAGCTTATGATCAGATTGGGAAATTAGATGGACCAACGTATGTCACTTAATCGACTCTTGACGAAAGGATTTTTAAAAAGGAAACCTTTTGCTCGAGAGGTATTCAGGAGGTATTTTCAATGAGAAAAACCGTATTATATATGTTCATCGTCCTGATGATGTTTTCTTCTGTTTTCGGTGAAAACAGCATCGGGCAGAAACCACTCAAGAAAACCGCCGTTGTTGAGGATATGTGGATGGATGCGAACAGAATGAGCGGTGTGTTTCGCAACAACGGCGTGTGGTACTATGACTACGCGACCGGTGACTGGGGCCTCGAATGGCCGAAGGGTTCCGGATTGAGCCCAATTTTCGGCGCAGGCCAATGGATCTCCGCCAAGGTTGGAGATGAAGTGAAGGTGGCGGCAGTCATCCATTCAGCATCTGAGTTTCAGGCCGGAGAGATCCTCTCTCCGGGGCAGGCGGCCAATCCGAGGGATGATATTTACCAATGGTATGTGATCGAGCCCGACGGTGTTGGCGATTGGGATACATGGCCTGTGGAACAGGGCGCACCGGTGGATGAAAATGGCGATCCGTTACTGCTCGGCGATATGACGGCATTCAGCGTTTGGAATGATCTCGGAGAGCACTCACTTTTCGGGACAAACAAACTCGGTGCTGAGGTCCGCCAGCTCGTATTCGCCTTCAACAGGGCGGATGCGATGGGAGACATGACTTTCATCAAATGGCAGATTATTAACAAGAGCGATGCCGATTGGGACAGCACCTATCTCTCTATCTGGTGCGATCCTGATATCGGGGATGGCTGGGATGATTTCGTCGGATCTGATCCCGGTCTCGGACTTGGTTATTGCTATAACGCGAATAATGATGACCAAAACTATGGTGCGGCACCACCGGCAGTGGGCATCGATTTTTTTCAGGGTCCCATCATCGATGAACCCGGTTCTGTTGTGGTCCTTCCGGATGGGACGGAGCTTCAGGACAAGAAGATGTTAAAGATGACGGCGTTCATCTACTATAACAACGATGATTCCAATCAGGGAAATCCACAGACTTCCGGTGACGTCTGGAATTACCAACGCGGGTTCTGGCGGGATAATTCGTTGATCTCCGATCCGAATGGTAATCCGAGCGCCTTCATGTTCAGCGGTGATCCGGAAACGAATACCGGATGGATCGATTCGGATGATTCTGACAGACGATTTCTCATGACCACTGGTCCGTTTACCATGCCGAAATGGGAAGATACCAATAGTAACGGTATCGCTGATTTCGGTGAGCCCGGCGTCCAGGAAATCGTTGCGGGTGTAATCCTCGGCCGGGGTGCAAATAATCTGAACAGCGTCACCTTTCTGAAGGCTGTGGATAATGTCGCTCAGCAGGCGTACGACAACAACTTCGCGTTGCCGCGACCGCCGATCGCTCCTGAAGTAGAGGTCGTATCGCTTCCCAATGAGATCATCCTGAAATGGGATGATCGCTCCGAATTCCTGTCAGACGGCATCACACCGTATTTTGCGACAGATATTGTCGCCGACGGTCTTGTCGGTCAGAATCTGGTGGTTGGAGACGAGTACAAAGTCGTAGACGATGGCACATTCGATTTTGCCAAATACAGTATTTACCAGTATTCCGACGCATCAGGACGCGACCCTGTCCTCGTTCCGGCGCTGGAGCCAAGATATGAATACGGTGTTCAAACGCTAAAGGAATCGACTCCGTATCTGGGAAAAAGATTTATCCGGATCTCACAGAACAAAAACCCTGTCGTCGGCAATGTGGGAGAGCCGTTGTACAACGGGAAAACATACTATTTCGGTGTACAGGCCGATTCCTATCTGGAATTTTCCAAACCGGATCAGTATCTATCCAGTCCGCCGACCATCGTATCCGTAGCCCCGCAGTACTCCCCGGGCGAACGGCTCCACAGTGCGTACGATGATACGATTGGTGAGGTGAGCCATACGATACTGGATCCCTCACTGACGCCGGCAGATTTGGAGGTGGCGGTGCGAATCGTGGATCCCACTCAGGTAACAGGCCATGATTATGAGATATATTTCAACTCGCAGCAATATTTCCGCGACGAAAACGGTGAATGGCACGAAGTCGTCAGTAACGCCAAATCAAAATCGCTGAGCAAAACACCCGATGTTTCTCCTTCCACTCTGACAGGCGCTGCAATCTACAGCGATGTGGTGGGGACGATTGATCTGAATTACGCTCTGGATCTCGTATCCCCGACGGACGCCTGGGTCGATGGCGTGCTGCTCACTTTGCCATCAGGAGTTACGATTAACAGTGCCGAATCCGTGCATTCCTATGATGATGTGATCGAACCAGTGATCGATCATGCGGCCAATACTGTGATGTGGGGCCGAAGCGACACCACACAGGGAGGCGATCATTCTTTCGTAGGAGGTGAGATCTTTTCGGTCAACGTCAATACTTTCGAACTGCCGTTGGTCGCGGAGTATGTCATTTACGATGATGGCTGGAATGCCGACGGCCATCCGATAAACGCGGTGGGAAAAGATACGATCACGACGGTGGGGTACGAATATCGTACTGAGAATCACTGGAACCTGAAAGACGTGACAATCGGACAGGAGGTGCTTGAAGACCGTCTCGATATATTCGATCTGCTCGATGAAGGCGCCTCGGCGCCTGTGGTGGATGGTTTGCAGGTCACGGTCAAGGGTCTTTATGATCTGCCGTGGGACTTTACTCCACCCGCGCATCCGCCGATCGATGGGACCGGAACCTATGAGATCGACAGCTACGGATATAATGACTGGTCAGAATACGGTCCGACCTATTCATCCAGGGCGATTCATACTTTCGGCGCAGGTACAGAAGACCTGAACATGCTGCTTGAGGACTACGAACTGAGATTTACGGGAGAGTATGTCGATCCTGACGCCGATGTGGTTTATGTCAGAGAAGGCACCGGTTCAGTGGCGACACTTTATGATGCCCGTCTCTTTGATATTGCGGATCATCCCATGAATCCAAATCCCGGAACAGACGACCCCTTTACCGTGCGAATTCCGTTTGAAGTCTGGAATGTCACCTTGAACAAGCAGGTGAACCTGATGGTCTACGATCGTATGCAGTCACCCGAGACGACAAGCCAGTGGTATGCTTTCAATCCTGCGGACAGAATGTATTGCTATATCCTGAATACGGATTACAGCGAAGAAGTTCATGATCCGGATGGCGCCGAAATGGACAGCCTCACCTGGAACCTCGTATTCTGGGAGGCAGATTGGGCGTTGGGAGATGTGATTCATATTAACTATCCGAATCCCATAAACCTGGGCATGGACAAGGTGACGTTCAGCACGAAGGGGTATGAGACAATGGTCACACGCGAAATCCAGGTTTCAGATATCGAAAAGATCAATGTCGTACCCAATCCCTATTATGGCTATCATAGCGGAGAAATGGACCCGTTCAGTCGTTGGGTGCAATTTACCTATCTTCCTGAACGATGCACGATCCGAATTTTCGATCTCACCGGGACACTGGTGCGGAAACTTGAAAAAGACGATCCGGCCACGCCATTCCTGCAATGGGACCTTGAAAATGAATTCGAGCTTCCGGTCGCCAGTGGTGTATATGTCTATCATGTGGATGTGCCTGGTGCAGGTAAGAAAGTGGGTAAAATGGCTATTTTCGCGCCCAATGAACGATTGGACACTTATTAATATAGGAGATGAAAGATGAAAGTTAAATATATTGTACCATTTTTACTGTTCATGCTCTTCATCGCAAGTTCATCCGAAGTGCATGCAAGTGGTCGAAGACTGGGGACTGCCGGTGCGGTTGAACTGCTGATCCCCATGGGCGCACGCAGTGTCGGAATGGGTGGAGCGAATATCGCCAACGTTTCCGGAACGGAAGCACTCTACTGGAATCCCGCCGGTCTGGCCGTATTGCCAGCGACCGAGGCAGCCTTCAGTTACATGGATTATTTCGCGGATATGAGCGTATCATATGTTGCCATTGGATCCCGGATCGGAAACCTCGGGTCACTTGGATTCAGTCTGCAAGCCATGAACATCGGTGATATTCCGGTCACCACGATACAGAATCCCGAGGGAACGGGAGAAATGCTGAGCCCAAATTTTCTCACATTGAACGTCGGATTTTCCAGAGCTTTCACTGATCGCATCAATTTCGGTGTGAATGCGAAATTGATATCGGAAATCATCGGTAATATGAGCGCAAGGGCGGTTGCGTTCGATTTCGGATTACAATATGTGTCCCCGTTCGGAGTCGATTTCGGTGTGGTGATGAAAAATATCGGCACCAGCCTCAGATTTAACGGAACGGGTGTCGAATTCAATTCGGATATCGATTTCTCGAATCCCAATGCGACAACGCGCAAGACGATTCTGGATATGGCATCTCATGAGCTTCCGGCGACGTTCAGTATGGGACTCGGTTACCGCTACAGGATCGATGAAAATCACGGATTGAATGTGGCCGGCATTTTCACGAACAATAATTATAATCTCGATCAACTTGTAACTGGTGTCGAGTATAGTTTCAATGATATGTTCTTCGGCAGGGTCGGCTACAACAGCCCGATGAATCCGGATAACGTCTCAGCCGGTGATGAAGATTATCAATACGGACTGACGCTCGGATTCGGCGCGCACCTGCCGCTGGGCAATCGAAAGGTCATGTTTGACTATGCGTACCGCGATATGGACCTGTTCGATGCCAATCAGTATTTCAGCATAGGATTCACATTCTAATACCGATTGATGTAAAATGACCCTTTTGGGTTATTGATAACAGAGTGGAAATTGTGTATATTTTCACAGTTCTGCTTTCCCTTTTCATATGTTCCTCTTTACGGAGCCCCCCTGGCAACAGGGGGGCTCTTCAAATCACAGGCTGCGAAATCAAAAAATAGAAGGGCGGTCGATGCGGCGACCGGCCAAACAGGCACAAATGTCATGAACGGCATTTGTGCTTTTTATTTTCTTAATTGAACAAAATCATTAAAAAAATTGTAGAATAGTCAGATTATTTATGGAGTCAATCATGCGATTCAACATCATCATCTTTAGTTTATTCATGTTGTCTGAGGCAATATGTCTGCAAGCACAGCCCTACGGGTTGACAGAGCGTGTACCCAACACATCATTTTTGATTTCAGCGTCGGGTTCTGAACTGACGGCCATGGACATCAAGCGGACATTCGAAAATCTCTCTTTCGATAAACCGTTATATCTCACGCATGCCGGCGATGGCACGGACAGACTATTCATTGTAGAAAAAGCAGGCGTTGTCAAGGTCATCGAGAATGACGCTGCAACGGCAGAGGTTGAAGTGTTTCTCGATATCTCTGAGAAAGTGAACGCCGGATACAGCGAATCCGGATTGCTGAGTATCGCGTTCCACCCGGATTATGAGACGAACGGCACGTTTTATATCTACTACATGTACGGTGAACTGTTCTCCCGAGTCTCCGAATACAAAGTCTCCAGCGATCGCGATCGCGCAGATGCAAACAGTGAACGCGTTCTGCTGGACCTTCGACAACCTGTTTCAAATCATAATGGTGGTTTGCTGCTTTTCGGTCCTGATGGTAAACTCTACATCGGGCTTGGGGATGGCGGGGGCGGAGGCGATCCCCATGGAAATGGACAGAATCCAACGACTCTGTTTGGGTCGATACTACGTATCGATGTCGATCAAGTGGATAGCGGCCTGCAGTACGCGATCCCGGAGGATAATCCTTTCAAAGGAAACCAGAACGGCTGGCGCGAAGAGATCTGGGCATGGGGTATGCGTAATCCTTGGCGATTCAGTTTCGACAGAACGACCGGGGTGCTCTGGGCGGCAGATGTCGGGCAGTATGAGTGGGAAGAGATCAATATCGTGGAGAAAGGGGGGAATTACGGATGGAACATCATGGAGGGAACGCATTGTTTCAGGGCATCTTCCTGTGATACCACGGGGTTGATCCTTCCGGTTTTCGAGTACGGTCATGATGTCGGACGTTCGATTACCGGAGGATTTGTGTATCGTGGCGCAAGGCTCGTGAGATTATTCGGCGTCTATATCTATGGTGATTACGCCACCAGAAAGATCTGGGGTCTGAAATACCGAAACGGCATGGTGGAGGAGAATGCGCTGCTCGCTGCGTGTCCCTCAGCCATCGCCAGTTTTGGTGAGACCGAATCCGGCGAAATTTTTATCGTGGGACTGGATGGTAAGATCTATATGCTCGAGGAAAAAAGCAGTACGCCGCCCACGGGTCGAATACCCGAAACCATTTCCGAATCCGGTTTGTTCAGCGACGCTGCCAACCAGATCATCGCACCGGGTATTATTCCTTACAGTGTGAATGTGCCGTTCTGGTCTGACGGTGCGGAGAAAACCAGATACATTGCACTGCCCTACACGAGTCAGATCACATTTTCAGAATATGGCCATTGGGATTTCCCTCCGGATGCTGTTACGGTAAAAAATTTCTACCTTGAACTTGAGAAAGGGAATCCGGAGAGCCGCAAAATAATTGAAACAAGATTTCTGGTGAAACGCATCGAAGATGAGGGCTGGGATGGATTCAGCTACCAGTGGAATGATTCCTCAACAGATGCTGTTTTGTTGAATGGCAGCGATAGCCGCACTTTTACGATCACCGATACATCGGCTCCGGGTGGGCAGACAGAACAAACATGGTACTTTCCCAGTCGCTCGGAGTGTAATGTTTGTCACACGCCTGCAGCCGGTTATGCGCTGGGCGTACGAACGGCACAGATCAATAAGCAGCATTGGTACGGAGATGTGATGGATAATCAGCTGCGAAGCTATAATCACATTCAACTCTTTGACACGGATATCGGAGAAGACTACACCGCTTTTCCACGTCTGCAGTTCCCTTTTGATGAAGAAAGTGACCTCGATGCGCGTGCTCGGTCGTATCTTGATGTGAATTGTGCAAACTGTCACAGGCCCGGTGGAACAGGTCGCTCGGGAATTGACATGAGATATGAATCTTCGTTGAGTTCGACGAATATGATCATGGTCCCGCCGGAACTTGGTGATTTGGCTATTTCCGGTGTATCTTTGATCAATCCCGGAACTCCGGACAGCTCAATCATCTATCTTCGCATGCTGGACGAGGGGGCATTTCGAATGCCACCGCTGGCATCAATTGTCATTGATAGACAGGGAGCAGAACTCATCCGGCAATGGATCGTATCACTTGAAGATGTATACCAGGATTCAGGCTCAAATGGATGGCTGTCACGACCGGAAGATTTTGTGCTTTTCAATGCATACCCAAATCCATTCAATCCGGTGACCACGATAAGGTATCACGTTCCGGTTTGCAGTCACGTCAGTGTGTCGATATATAATATGTCGGGACAGAACGTCCGCACATTGGCTCGCGGAATGGTGACGGCCGGAGATCACATAGTTCAATGGAACGGGCGCGATAATTCGGGCACATCCATGTCCACAGGTGTTTACATGGTGCACATGACGGCTGATAACTACAGATATACGCGGAAATTGGTCATGCTTAAATAAAGAGACCACTGTCCTGTCCCGGTGATCGAATATATCGCGCCATCCCCTGAGCCAGTTTTCACTGGCTCACAATGCGTTGAAGATCATTCGCGTCGATCTGCAAGAGTCCGGCTCCGGGAAGCCGTTGCGTGAGTATTCTCCAGTTATTGTCTTTTTCGAATATTTCCCTGAAGATCGGAAGCGATGCGTTCACATCTCCGCTGTTCGCCAGCGATACCGCGTGCCAGAATTTCATCTCGAGATTATCGGGGAACATGGCTTCCGCAGCACCGTACAGTCTTAGCGCCTCCGGCACATCGTTCCTCTCCATAGCCAGGTCGCCCTGATTCATGAATTCATATGCGCGATATGTCTTCAATACGCGCTTCAGTTCGGCGACCGGCTCCGGGTGATCCTCCACGCGCAGGTCGATGAGCCTGTCTTCCCATACTTTGCCGGATGATTCTCCCTTTACGACCAGAATTGCCGCCGATTGCCGGCCGCGAATATCACCACCGGCGTTCTCACCCGCCTCCAGAGCCGCGATCATTCGCTCGGCCAGCGGACCTTCTGTATTACGAAACGCTTTCGCCATCTCCGGCCAGACCCTGGCGTTCAGCATCAGATTGGCCTGTACGGAAAAATTGTCACCGGTTGTATGTCCGGCAGCCGGTATGCATTTCGATCCGGTATATGCGGCGACATTGCCCTTCACATCGATGATGGCCAGCTGCCGGACATCCCGGCCTTCGTCCGATTCGATCAGCGCGGTCAATACGTCCCTGGCGGACTTTCCCTGGCGAAGGAGCTCGAGTCCTCTCGGACCAAAGGAGACGTTTACGAAAGATTGCGTGGCAATGGCGCCTGCGCCGGCTTCAGCCCAGGAGACAATGGATCCGACGGAGAACCAGTGCGATTGAACGGCGACGCCCATCTCTCCCGTGGTTTTGTCCCTGGCGACGATGGAATAGGTGTGCGCCAGTCTGTCATGGTAGACTGACTGAGCGGATACATGAGCCGCTGAAATGAAAATGAGCATATAAATTGAAAACCTACATGCTTTTTTTAGCATTCGCTGTCCCTCCTTGCACTCATTATTCGGTAACACTGAATTAATCAATTTTTAGAAGAATGACGTGTGGCAGTGTATTGTGAATCTGCTAACGCTTTACTCTGGTTTCTTCCTTTTAATCGGTCTCGGGCTGCATCATCTTGCCAATGAAAAGAATCGTCTGCGAGCGGTTTTCCCGGATTGCGAAAACGAACGGACGGTCGACCCGCATGTAAAAATCTGTGCTTCTTACAGACGTCAGGGATATCTCGACAGATGTGGCAGCTGCGGCCTCTGTTCCCTCTTCATCCACTTTCACATAGCTCTTGTGCTTCACATTGCTGATGAAAAGATTGTTTTCCTTGTTGATCTTCGAGAAGTTGGCTTCTCCCGGCGTAAAGGCAATGGCCATACCCAGAGATTTCAAGACATCATTGAGAGACGATTCGTATTCCATCGTAAATTTGGGCATCTCAATGGTACCTTCCTGCGACGAGAATCGCGGCATCCACATATTCCAGTCATCACTGCTGATGTTTGAGATGAAGTCATTAATATCCACACCAGCCTGAGGAAGCAGTATCGTCATGCTGAAATCACCGTAGCCGTAAGGCATATCGATCGCCTGAAACTGATCCGTCTCGAAGTATTTGAAGTGTTCTTTGAGATGCATCATACGGCATGGAATTCTTTCTCCGGAAAGAGTGATAAATTCGTCATCCCGGGTCATCTTCTTCTCAAATTCATTACTCCAGATCCCCTTGAAGTAGATCGCATTGATCAGATACATCACGGCATCACCCGGGATCTCACTCAGCATCTTTTTAATCTTCCCATTGGTGCTGTCATTTACCCAACGATTGATGATATCCGGAGCCGAAGCGCTTGCAAAATCCAGTGCCTGGACTTGTGCATCGAAATAGTCCCGGTTTACAGTGAGAAAATCCTGCTCAACCGAATACCCCTGACGATACCATATGGAATTCGCGATATCGAAAATCACCTTGGGGTCCATTGAACCGAGCAGCTCCAGCAAACTCCGGTAAGATTCATTAATTTCCTCCTGGTCCA
>JAZBPW010000058.1:0-9356 GCA_036351795.1 Candidatus Zhuqueibacterota bacterium
CATCGGCGAATCGAATTTTCATCTGCAGGAGGGATCTCCGTGCCGGGATGCCGGTAATCCGCATCCGGATCACAACGACAGGGACGGGGCGCGTAACGATGTCGGCGCTACCGGGGGACCATATTTCGACAGAGACCTGCTGGTGGATGTCGCTGGAAATGAATTCGAAGCGTACCGGCCTGGTGAATTCACCCTGTATGCGAATTATCCGAATCCGTTCAACCCGTCGACGGTCATCAGCTTTCATGTTCCGGAAGAAAGCGATGTTTCGATAGCGATTTACAATGTGCTCGGGGAGGAGGTGGCACTCATTCATAACAGTGTACAGGAAGCCGGCGTACATGAGATCACCTGGGATGCCTCGGATCTGCCCGGCGGCGTCTATTTTGTCAGGGTAGCGCTGGATGGTGTGTCAAAGACAGGGAAGATGATGGTGGTGAGGTAGGGGGTTAGCAGTTTAGCCATTTAGCTTTATAGCGGTTTAGGCGTTTAGGGGGTTAGGTTTAAAGCAATATCACATCCCCCCCTTCGAAGGGGGAATGGTTGACAATGTTGTCGGTTGAGAAGTTTGGCGAGGTGTTCTGTCAGCGTCCCGCGTCGTCAGGGGCGGGTGAAGGGATTCAGGATTGTTAAATCTTGTATCTTTTGATTATGCTGTAAATCTCCTGAAAATAATATGTTACAATTTGCACTCAATGCTGCCGAAATAATGAGTGAATCGTAAAATGAATATCTCCATCCTTCTTTGATTTCCAATGCACTTTTATAGAGATCAATACTCGAAAAAATTTCGCATAACGGTCCCAGAACGTCCGTTATATATCTATGGCAGTCTTTGATCGTCAATGGTGTAACGAATTTTTGCGTTGCCACATTCAAAAATTGCTGTATGACTTGATAGCTGATACAACCGCTATAGTTATTCAATGCACTATTAATAACTTCTCTCGCTTTCAATTGTTTCTCAGAATTTGATTTATCAAAAGAGTAAACAAAAATATTCACTACAAACAAAAAAAGCAAGTGAAACACTTGCTCCTTTGATCGTTACGATGTGTCGTGGCTGTTTACACGATTTTTGCGACTTTCTCGCTGCGCAGACATCGTGTGCAGACATACGTTTTCTTGACTTTGCCATCGAGTTCGATTTTTACTTTCTGCAAGTTGGGCAGAAAGCGGCGTTTGTTCAGATTGTGCGCATGACTCACATTGTTACCAACCATCGGTCCTTTGCCGCATACACTGCATTTCCTGGCCATGATTTTTCTCCTTTGAAATCTATCGTCGCTATAGCTGAATATTCGGAATTTCAGGTCACACTTTGATTTTAAAAGCAATGCTTCTTATAAGTGCGTGACTTCTTAATCTAAAAACAAAATTTACAAAACTAATGTCTAAAAATCAAGTAAATTATTGAATAATTTATGTCATATACATAAAAAAGGGCTTGCAAGTTTCAATAATACTTATTATATTTTCAACTTATGATTTTAGGGAACACCCGGTTAGAAGGACTGGCAGCGCTGGCTCCATTAGCCGGCGTTGCGGATCAGATTTTCCGCATCATCTGCAAAAAACAGGGGGCCTCTCTTGTCTTTTCGGAGATGGTCAGCGCGGACGGCATTGTTCGCCAGGATGCGAAGACCCTGTCTTACCTTAAATTCTCGTCTGAAGAACGCCCCATAGGGATTCAGATTTTCGGCTCGGATGCGTCCACCATGGCTAACGCGGCGCAGATACTGGAGTCATACTCTCCCGATTTCGTGGATCTGAATTTCGGTTGTCCGGTGAAGAAAGTCGTTAAACGAGGCGCCGGCGCCGCATTACTCCGAGACATAAAATTATTGAAAAGAATCGCCTCTGCCGTCGTCTCTGCCACGTCCATACCAGTCACGGCCAAGATCAGAAGCGGTTGGAGCGATGAAAACATCAACGCGCTGAAAAGCGCGGCCATACTCGAAGAGTGCGGCGTGTGCGCGCTCACCATCCATCCGAGAACGCAGACGCAGATGTACCGGGGAAGTTCGAATTGGGATCTGATCCGCGACGTAAAGTCGGCGCTCAGCATCCCTGTCATCGGAAACGGCGATATTCGCACACCGGAGGATGCGAAACGCATGCTGGATCACACCGGATGCGACCTGGTGATGATCGGACGAGGAGCACTGGGGAATCCCTGGCTCTTCCGGCAGATCAATGGATATTTGGAAACAGGGGAGATCAACACAGCGGTTGCTCTGGAGGAACTCATGGAAGTCTGCATGAAGCATCTGGAGCTTTCGGTCCAGAAAAAGGGCTTTCGCCGTGGCGTTCGTGAGATGCGCAAACATCTCGCCTGGTATATCAAGGGTTTGCCGTTCAGCAGCTCCTTTCGCGCTGCCATGATGCATATCACCGATTTCGCGGAACTGAAAAAAGAACTGATTGACTATTTCGAGAAAGTGGAACCGGAATATGTTTGAGATCTTTGAAAAATCGAAAAAAAGAAGGTGCTTCGAAGTCTGGCACTGGACATACGATTCCTGATATCGTTTTATCGCTAAACTATCATGTGAATAATTAAATAACAGATATAGAGGAGGTTGTATGTCACGTAAAAAAGTCATTATCATGGGAGCCGCGGGTCGCGACTTCCATAACTTCAACATGATCTACCGCGATAACGAATCTTGCGAAGTTGTCGCTTTCACTGCAACGCAGATTCCCGATATTGAAGGCAGAAAATACCCGGCCGAACTTGCCGGAAAACTTTATCCGAACGGGATTCCTATTCACGGCGAAGAAGAACTAACCGACCTGATCCGGAAACACGACATCGATGAAGTCGTTTTCGCCTATAGCGATGTGACCCACGAATATGTGATGAGCAAGGGTGCTGTTGTCAATGCAGCGGGCGCGGATTTCATGCTTCACGGCGCCGGGAAGACTATGCTCAAGAGCAGCAAGCCGGTGATCGCAATCTGTGCGGTGCGGACAGGCTGCGGCAAGAGTCAGACGACGCGCAAGGTATGCGAGATACTGAAGGCACAGGGCAAGAAACTCGTTGTTGTGCGGCATCCGATGCCGTACGGCGATCTGGCGAAGCAGAAAGTCCAGCGCTTTGAGACTTATGATGATCTGAAAAAGCATGAGTGCACCATCGAGGAACGGGAAGAGTATGAACCGCATATCGATATGGGCACGATTGTTTACGCTGGAGTCGATTACGCCGCGATACTGGAGCAGGCGGAGAAAGAGGCCGACATCGTGATCTGGGATGGCGGGAACAATGACACATCCTTTTTCAAGCCGGACCTCACCATAGTTGTTGCGGATCCGCATCGTGCGGGACATGAGTTGAGCTACTATCCGGGGGAGACGAATCTTCGCTCCGCCGATGTCGTGATCATCAATAAGCAGACCACGGCGGATTACGAGCACATCGAATACGTCCGGGAAAACATCCGTTTTGCCAATCCGGGCGCGAAGATCATCGACGCGGCATCGCCTCTGTTCGTGGAAGATCCTTCCATAATCACAAATAAACGGGTGCTGGTGGTCGAAGATGGTCCCACGCTGACGCATGGTGAAATGGCGTACGGTGCGGGCGTCGTTGCGGCGGAGAAATACGGCGCCGCGGAAATCATCGATCCGAGACCGTGGGTTGTCGATACCATTGCCGAGACTTTTGAAAAATATCCGGAAATCGGCGCGCTCCTGCCCGCAATGGGATACGGCGATAAACAGGTGCAGGATCTTGAAAAAACAGTCAATGCTGTGGATTGCGACGCCGTGGTGATCGGTACGCCTATAGACTTGCGCAAAATCATCAAGATCGATAAACCAGCGACCCGCGTTCGATATGAACTGCAGGAGATTGGAATTCCGACTCTGCAGGATGTGCTGCAGCAGTTTAAATGAACGTCCCTTTAAGAGAACGATAGGGAACAATGAAAACATCTAAAAAAGCGGTGGTGGCGTTAGGGGGTAACGCCATCACCCGTGAGTCCGAAGAAGGAGACATCTATCAGCAGTTTGCCAATACGAGACAAAGTCTTCTTGGCGTGGTGTATCTGATAGAACAGGGTTACAATCTGGCAATCACTCATGGTAACGGTCCCCAGGTGGGAAATTATCTGATCCGGGTAGAGGAAAGCCGGCATGCAGTACCACCGGTTCCGCTCGGAGTCATTGTTGCGGACCTTGAAGGCGGCATGGGCTACATGATCCAGCAGTCACTGCAGAATAAGCTGTTGCTTCGCAATATCGATCGCTGTGTTGTCACCATATTTGCCCAGACTCTCGTCGACAGAAATGATCCCTCCATCAATAATCCAACGAAATTTGTCGGTCCATTTTACAAGGAACATGAGGTCGAAGCGCTGCGCTCGGAACGTGGGTATATCATCAAGGAGGATCGAGGTCGCGGCTACAGACGCGTTGTTCCCTCACCGATTCCACTTGAGATTGTGGAACGGAAAACGATCACAAAACTGGTTGAAGATGGCACCATCGTCATTACATGCGGTGGTGGCGGTGCGCCGGTGTATATTGAGGATGACGGCACTTACGAAGGAGTGGATGCTGTCGTAGACAAGGATCGTGCAGCCGCAATACTGGCGAAAGATATAGACGCGCATGAGCTGTATATTCTGACCGGAGTGGACAAGGTATCGCTGAATTACAAGACACCGGATCAGGTGGATCTCGATGAGATAACGCTTGCTGAGGCGAAGCAGTATCTTTCGGAAGGGCATTTCCCGCCAGGGAGCATGGGACCCAAAATGGAGGCATGCATCCACTTTCTGGAGCAGGGTGGTGATCTGGTGGTCATATCATCGGTGGAGCGAATGGTCGATGCGATCAAGGGCGCCACAGGAACGCGTATTGTTAAATGAATCTGTTGCTGTTCTTCAAGACATAACAGGGAGTACCAGAACGTTGGTGAAGTATTTGATAGTCAATTTTATAGAAATACCTGAATCATTCAATCGAGGAGGATAAATGAAAATCCATGAATATCAGGCGAAGGAAATCCTGAAAAAATACAATGTGGCCGTGCCGGACGGGAATGTGGCTTTTTCACCGGCCGAAGCGTACAAGATCGCTGAGCAGCTCGGTGGTACGGTGGTCGTCAAGGCTCAGATACACGCGGGCGGACGCGGCAAGGGCGGCGGCGTGAAGCTTGCCAGGGATGCCGATGAGGCGGAGGCACTGGCGGACGAAATGCTGGGAATGACGCTTGTGACGCACCAGACCGGCCCGGAGGGCAAGATTGTGCAGAAAGTTCTGGTTGAGCAGGGACTTGCCATCGAACGCGAACTCTATCTCGGCATCGTCCTCGACCGGGCCGCATCAAGACTCGTGGTGATGGCGAGCAGAGAGGGGGGCGTGGAGATCGAGAAAGTCGCTGCCGAAACACCGGACAAGATTCTGAAGGAATGGATCGATCCCGCCATCGGTTTGCAGCCATTTCAGGCGAGGAAACTGGCCTTCGGGCTGGGACTCGTCGGCGATCAATTCAAAAATGGTGTTAAATTTCTCCTGGCCCTATACAAGGCATTTACATCCATCGATGCATCGCTAGCAGAGATCAATCCGCTTGTGGTGACGAAAGATGGCAAGGTGCTCGCGCTCGACGCGAAGATCAATATCGATGATAATGCACTTTTCCGGCACAAGGACATCATGCAACTGCGCGATCTCGATGAGGAGGAACCGCTCGAAGTCGAAGCCTCCAGGTACGATTTGAATTATATCAAACTTGATGGCGATGTGGGCTGCATGGTGAATGGAGCGGGCCTGGCAATGGCCACCATGGATCTGATCAAGCTGGCTGGGGGGGAACCCGCAAATTTCCTGGATGTCGGAGGTGGCGCCAGTGCGGAGACCGTTGAGAACGGTTTCAGGATCATTTTAGGTGACAAAAATGTGAAAGCCGTACTCGTCAATATCTTCGGCGGGATCGTCCGCTGCGATCGTGTCGCAACCGGCGTGGTCGAAGCGGCGAAAAAGATCGGCGTGGATGTTCCGATGATCGTCCGTCTCGAAGGCACCAATGCCGTCGAAGCGGGGGAGATTCTTAACAAATCCGGTCTGCATTTTCTCGTGGCGACCTCATTCGAGGATGCAGCGAACAAAGTCGTAGAAGCACTGGCGAGTTGACTTTTTCGAGGATAATTAATGTCATCGGGATCAGCCGAGGCTAAGGAACAGGCTGAGGCTGAGGATTTTGTGAACACACGACAACTCATGATGTTGAAAACACACCTTTTTTTCTTAGCCTTCGCCTTAGCCTGAGCCTAATGCTGGGTGAGAAAAAAGGAGAGTTAAGTATAGACATGATATTTGTGAATGAAATGTAGCTAAATATATCAGGAGGTAAAATTGAGCATATTAGTCGATAAAAATACACGTCTGGTGGTCCAGGGCATCACAGGGGGGGAAGGATCATTTCATACAAGACAGATGATTGAATACGGTACCAATGTCGTCGCAGGGGTAACGCCGGGCAAAGGGGGACAAAAATTTGATGACAAGGTGCCGGTGTATGATACCGTGGCAGAGGCAGTCGCCAAGCACGAGGCGAATGCGTCTGTGATATTCGTTCCGCCTGCTTTCGCAGCGGATGCGATCCTGGAGTCTGCTACATCGGGGATCAAGGTGGTGGTGTGTATCGCCGAGGGTATCCCGACCATGGATATGTTGAAGGTATACGATTTTTTGAAGACGAAAGAGACCCGACTCGTCGGGCCCAATTGTCCTGGTGTGATCTCTCCGGGCAAGGCGAAAGTGGGAATCATGCCGGGATTCATCCATAAGGAAGGCAGCATTGGCATTGTGTCGAGAAGTGGAACGCTTACCTATGAGGCCGTTCATCAGGTGACATTGCAGGGACTCGGCCAAACCACGTGTCTGGGGATCGGCGGGGATCCGATCATTGGTACGAATTTCATCGACGCGCTGCAGCTCTTCGAAAAGGATCAGGAGACGAAAGCAGTGATCATGATCGGAGAGATCGGTGGCTTGGCGGAAGAGGAAGCTGCACTATTTGTCAAGGAGAACATGAGCAAACCCGTGGTCAGCTTTATTGCCGGAAGAACGGCTCCTCCGGGGCGACGTATGGGGCATGCCGGTGCCATCATCGCGGGCGGAAAGGGAACGGCTGCAGAAAAGATGGAAGCATTGAAGTCGGCAGGTGTCCATGTCTGCGAAAGCCCTGCTGATATCGGCACGACAGTGGCGAAAGCGCTCTAAATTACATCATTTGCGATTATTTATGGTGAAATCAGGGGGCGCTTTAAAAAATACTTGACATTTAATATTTTTGTAGTATCTTAACTACCTTATATATTCACCCTAAAATGGGAGTTCAATATGCAGTATTGGCGACGACCTTTGGATGCGGATAAGATTCAGGTGCCGCACGGGGAGATTCACATCGTAAGGGATCGTTGTAAGGGTTGTGGCTTTTGTGTGGAATATTGTCCCAAAGATGTGTTGGCTCTGTCTGAAGACTTCAACACGAAAGGGTACCATCCTCCGGTAGCGATTAATGCAAACGACTGCGTGCATTGTCAGCTTTGTGAGATGCTTTGCCCGGAATTCGCGATCTTTGTCACCTTAAAAGAAGAGGAGGAGAAAGTTGAAAGCTGATCCAAAAGGCGTCTTGACAGGCGAGCACTATCTGGATGGTGATCATGCCTGTGCTGAAGGAGCTTTGGCAGCCGGCTGCCGATTTTTTGCCGGATATCCGATTACACCCTCTACTGAAGTCGCGGAACGCTACTGTGCGCGGATCCCACTTGTAGGGGGTATTTTTATTCAGATGGAAGATGAACTCGGTTCGATGGCCGCCGTCGTCGGTGGCTCGTGGAGTGGAAAGAAATCCATGACCGTGACCTCCGGCCCCGGGTTCTCACTGATGATGGAAAACATCGGTCTGGCGGCGATGATGGAAACGCCGTGCGTTATTGTGAATGTGCAGCGCGGTGGTCCCTCGACAGGGCTACCCACCATGGTCGGTCAGGCGGACATGATGCAGGCGAGATGGGGCTCGCACGGCGATTATGAAATTATCGCGCTAAGTCCGGCGTCACCTCAGGAAGCATTTGATTATACCATCATTGCCTTCAATCTCGCCGAAAGATACCGCGTTCCCGTCATGTTCATGATGGACGAATGCGTTGGCCACATGACCGAGAAAGTGGTGGTTCCCAAGCCAGAACAGATCAACGTCGAATACCGGCCGATGACCAAACTCACTCCAGACAAATACAATCCATACGTACCGGAGAAAAACCTGGTCCCGGACATGATGCCGTTGGGTGAGGGATATCGAATTCATTCCACAGGTCTTACGCACGATGAAAAAGGGTATCCTGTGATGACACCTGATGCACAAGATAAAATTGTGCGGCGTTTGGTGGACAAGATCAACAAGAATGCAGATGATATCATCCTGCTTGAAGAGGAAAATACAGAAGATGCCGATGTGATCGTCATGGCCTATGGAATCACGTCCCGAGTGACAATGCCTGCGATCTTCAAGGCGAGAAAAAAAGGAATAAAGGTTGGATTCATCAAAATGATCACCGTATGGCCGTTTCCGGAAAAACGGATCAGGGAACTGGCGAAAAAGACCAAGGCTTTCGTGATGCCTGAGGTGAATCTCGGCCAGATGGTTCTCGAACTCGAGCGTGTACTCGGGGGGCGGGCAGAGAGTTATCTCGTACCGCATGCCGGTGGTTGGGTACACGATCCAGAAGATATATACAAAGTGATCGAGGAGGCTGCGAATGGCAGAAAAAAACAAAAATAATGTCCCTGAACATCCAATGGAAAAACTGTTGCGCATGGATCGGATTCCACACATCTGGTGTTCAACCTGTGGGATCGGTACAGCAGTTTCCTGCTTCATTACAGCGCTCGAAAAGTTCGATTATCCTATGGATCAAGTCGCTGTCGTATCGGGTATCGGCTGCACCGGCCGCGTTGCCGGATACATCAAGCTCGATTCCTTTCATTCGACGCACGGCAGAGCGATCCCGTTTGCAACAGGGCTGAAGCTTGCCAATCCGAAAATGAAAGTAGTGGTATTCAGTGGCGACGGCGATCTGATATCAATCGGCGGTAATCATTTCATTCACGCCGCACGACGGAACATGGACATCACAGTGATCTGCGTGAATAATTTTATCTATGCCATGACCGGCGGCCAGTGTGCGCCGACAACACCCATCAAGGCGAACAGTTCGACCTCGCCCTACGGTAATGCGGACAGGCCGTTCAATCTTCCATTGCTCGCGTCGTCATCCGGTGCCGTCTATGTGGCGCGATGGACTTCGCTGCACATCCGGCGATTGACGAATTCAATC
>JAZBPW010000059.1:0-5731 GCA_036351795.1 Candidatus Zhuqueibacterota bacterium
GCCATGGACCATGACAGTGCCGCTCATGATACTTGGCGGTCTCTCACTGATCGGCGGCTGGATCGGTATACCCAAGTTGCTTTCTGGTGGCGCGATACCCAACTTTTTCCATGATTTCCTTGAACACGCAGCGCACAAGTATGGGCATGTGTCGATCGGACATTACAGCCATACCACGGAATATGCTCTGATGGCTCTGTCCGTGGTTATTGCGCTCACCGGCTGGTTCATTGCCAGAAACAAATTCAAGGAATTGAAAAAAGATCTGCCGGATCCGTCAGAATACAAGGGAATACCGCGGCTTCTCTCGAACAAATACTTTGTGGATGAATTTTACGATGCTGCCATCGTGAAACCTTTGAAAAAGCTGTCCACGAACATTTTCCTGAATATTTCCGATAAAAAGTTGATCGATGGCGCTGCAAACGGCTCTGCATCCGGATGGAGAAAGGTGGCGGATTCGTTCTCTACCCTGCAAACGGGGAATATTCAGGTATACGGTTTCTATATGATTTTCGGCGCCGCTGCAGCCATTGTTCTGGCGCTATATCTGTTTTAAAGAGTGAGGTTGATGGTTGTTTACACGTGATGAGTCACGTAGTCGAAGCGTTTCCGCGAACGGGTGCGCTTAATCCAGAAAAATAGAATAGAATTGGAGTTGTGAGAATGGGATTACTTTCTTGGACACTGCTCATACCGGTCCTGGGTGCATTGGCGATCATGTTGATACCCAACAGGAATCCGTCTGAAAAAAAAGGCTCAGCATCAGTTTACGGCTGGGTTGCGCTCGTGGTGTCAATAATTATCATGATCGTATCCATTTTTGTGTTGCTTGGATTTGATCAGTCATCCGCGGATTTTCAATTGACGGAAAAGGTTGCGTGGGTGGCTCAGCTTGATCTGAATTATCATGTCGGTATCGACGGTATATCCATCCTGCTCTTCATGCTCACAACACTGATGATGCCCTTTACCATCCTGAGTTCGTTTAAATACATAGAATTTCGCAAGAAAGAGTACTATATCTGGCTGCTCATTCTGGAAGCAACAATGCTGGGCGCCTTTGTCGCACTGAATCTGTTCCTTTTCTACATTTTCTGGGAATTGATGCTTATCCCCATGTTTTTTCTTATCGGTATCTGGGGCGGTAAACGCCGGATCTATGCCACAGTTAAATTCGTTCTCTTCACAGTTGTCGGCTCCTTGATGATGCTGGCCGGCATCATCTATCTGGCGATCATCGCAAGGCAGCATTTCGGCGCCTTTACATTCGAATTCGATAAGCTGATGCAGCTTGATATTCCTGTACAGTCGCAGCTGTGGCTTTTCGCAGCGTTTGCGCTCGCATTCGCTATTAAGGTTCCGATGTTTCCATTTCACACGTGGCTTCCGGATGCACATGTCGAAGCGCCGACTGCCGGTTCAGTGATACTTGCCGGTGTGCTGCTGAAAATGGGTGGTTACGGTTTTGTCAGGCTGGGTATACCCCTTTTCGGTGATGCCGCGCTGAAGGCCGCGCCGCTGATGCAGCTGCTTGCCGTGATCGGCATTGTCTACGGCGCCTGCCTCGCATTGGCTCAATCCGATCTGAAAAAGCTGGTCGCCTATTCATCGATAAGCCATCTTGGTTACGTGATGCTGGGATTATTTGCGCTGACACCGGAAGCCGTTCAGGGCTCTATATTGCAGATGGTCAACCATGGCGTCTCCACAGGCGCCCTATTCCTCCTTGTAGGTATGCTTTACGAAAGACGACATACGCGGGAGATCAAGGATTTCGGAGGGCTTGCGTACCGTCTGCCTGTATTCAGCGTCGCATTTATGATCATTACCCTGTCTTCCGTGGCATTGCCCGGTACAAACGGCTTTGTGGGTGAGTTCCTGATCTTGCTCGGAAGTTTTAAAAGCGCCTGGGTGCATTTCATGGCCGGAGAGGGAGCCTTTCGACTGGTGCTCATGGTTTTTGCCACCTCCGGCGTGATACTCGGCGCCTATTACATGCTATGGATGGTACAGAGAGTCTTCTTTGGACCTCTCGATAATGAAAAGAACAAAAAGCTCAAGGATCTCAGTCTCAGGGAGATCATCGTTCTTGTACCATTTATCATTGCCGTCTTCTGGATCGGCATATATCCGAAACCATATCTGAGCAAGATGGATGTGTCTGTCGCCGCCTATGTCGAAGCGCATCAACCAGAGGTATTAAAGATTCAATCTCATGCTGATAGTGAAAAACAAAAGCATCATCCGGCTGAGGATGCGGAGCATACTGAAGATAGTGACGTGCATACTGAACATTAATCAATCATTAACTGGAACACCACATGAATGAATTAGCTTTCGATCCAATTTATTTAATCGGCGAATTTGCTCTGATCGCACTCATCGTCGTTTTGGTCGTCATAGATGTTTTTAAAAAGCCGATTTTCGCTGTTCTGAATGATCCTAAAAGAGCCGATGAGTTGGACAGCCGTAACAAACAGGTGTCATGGATCACTGGAATCGGACTGGCAGTCGTCGCTTTACTTTATTTCGTTTATGGACGGATGTTTTCAGGTGAATCAGTCATTCTTTTGAACAATTCGATCAAGGCGGGTGGTGGCGTCTATATCGGCAAGATCGCGCTGATTGCCGCGGGTCTCTGTACCGTGTTGATGTCAGCCCGTTACACCCGGGCTCAGGCCATTCCGGGCATAGATTATTACCTGTTGCTCTGTTTTTCTTTGCTTGGTGCAGTGACTTTGATCGCTACAGAAAATTTCCTCATACTGTTTCTCGCACTTGAGATGATGTCGATTCCGGTTTATGCTCTGGTCGGTCTCAAGCATTTTGATTCCCGGGCCGGAGAATCCGCCATAAAATATCTTCTTCTGGGTGGTTTCTCTTCCGCATTCCTGCTGCTGGGAATATCGCTTCTTTACGGCGTATCCGGCAGTCTTGTTATTCAGGAAGTCATTTCAAGCTTGTCGTTTCAGTCGATCACGTTCTCGAATCCGCAATCGCTGCTGTCAGGATTGGGTATGATACTCGTTTTCGTCGGTCTGGCGTTCAAGGTGTCCCTTGTGCCGTTTCATGCCTGGACACCCGACGTGTATGAGGGCGCTGCAACACCTGTCACCGCGTTTATGAGTGTCGCTGTTAAGCTGGCTGCCTTTTCCATAATTCTTAAACTCTTTGCCAATGTAACCAGCTTCGGTGTTTTTGATTCCGCGCTTTCGGGCGTATTTGGATTTTTTGCGCTTATCACGATCATCTACGGTAATTCAGTTGCCATTGTTCAAAAGAACGTGAAACGCATGCTGGCATACTCTTCCATTGCGCATGCAGGGTATATGGCACTTGCACTGGCGCCCATGCATCATACCATCGAAGCGCAACAGGCGGTTCTCTTCTACGGAATTGGATACATTTCCATGAACATGCTGGCGTTCGGTGTGCTCGTCTATCTGACTCACAGGGGAAATTATTGCGAGAATATCAGTGATCTGAGAGGGATCGCGAACAAATATCCTGGGGCGGCGGCCATGATGGCGATCGCCATGTTTTCCCTCGGTGGTCTGCCACCGGCAGTCGGCTTTGTTGGAAAGTTGCTGGTATTCATGCAGTTGATCAAAGGGAAAATGTATCTTACGGCCGTCATTGCGCTTATTTTCAGTCTTGTAGCTCTCTATTTCTACATTAACATCATCGTCGTGATGTATATGCGCGATCGGGAAGACGAGATCAAGGACGTCGGCAAGACCGCTCTAACGCCGCTTTGGATCTCTTTGGGAGCAACGGCCCTTTTCGTGCTGATCTCAGGTATCCTGCCGTCATCTCTGATGCGCTGGGCAATGGCCTGGGCGGAGACCTTGTTCTGATTTTCAAGTGATAATATGATCTTTCTAAAAAGCCCGCTTGATGAGCGGGCTTTTTTTTCTTCCATATCGAAAACTTTCCGCAAATATCCGTTCTTGACGTTATAGTAATACCAGTCTTTACTTGTTCCTCAACTCGGAGAGTGTTGTGTTCAAGGTATCCCATTGGCTCGATACGTTTTAATGCTGAAATCAAGTAGTGTAAAGTCATCTTGTCAGAGGTCATATGAAAAATGTGAAGAATAGTATATTTTTTATGGTTGCGGGCGTGATCTGGTTATTGACCGGTTCTGTTACCGCTTTGTCGCAGAAGCTGTTTATCAATGAATTCATGGCCTCCAATCAATTCACCAGTGAAGATGAAGACGGGGACGCTTCTGACTGGTTGGAATTATTCAATCCAACAACACAAGCAATTTCACTCTCAGGTCACTATCTTACCGATGATGTTGATGACCGCCTGAAATGGCAATTTCCGGACAGGATGCTGGAACCAGACGGATTTATGATCATCTGGGCGTCTGATAAGGATCGCACGGGCGCAGGCCAGCTTCATACGAATTTCAAGATCAGCAAATCCGGTGAATACCTCGGATTATATGATAAAAACGGGAATGTCGTCGATAGTTTATCTTTCGGCGAGCAAAAACAGGACATATCCTATGGGCGCAAACAGGACGGGGGCATGGAGTGGACATTTTTTTCACAACCGACACCCGGTGAATCAAATTTTTCTGATGGTATTTTGTTGCCATCACCCCGATTTTCTCACGACCAGGGGTATTACAACGGTCCGGTAACCATAAGTCTGCACTCAACAGACCAGACATTCGACATCTACTATACCACGAATGGAGATATCCCCACACAGTCATCGATGAAATATGAAAGCGAGATAAGAATCGACACGACAACGGCAATTCGTGCAATATGCTATGATGACAATGAATGCAGCAGTCAGGTGGTTACGAAAACATTTCTTGTCGACGAGTCAATTGAATTGCCAATATTATCTCTCGTAACCGATAATTCAAACCTTTATGATGAAGAGAAAGGCATTTTTTTCAATGACTACAAACATGGTAGCGAGTGGGAGCGTCCTGCCCATGTATCTTATTTCAAGATAGAAAATGGTCTCGAATTTGACATGAACGCAGGAATACGCGTACATGGAACGGCAACGAGAAGCAGCAGGAAAAAGTCGCTCAGACTGTACTTTCGCAGTGAATATGGCCAGAGTGAGCTGAACTATCCTGTTTTTGAGAGCAAAGATCTGGCGCATTTCAAAAGACTCATCCTTCGTATGGGCGGGCAGGACCACAATATGTACACCGCGTACTGGACGCTGATCCGCTGCCCTTTGCTGCAAAGGCTTCATTCAGAAGTGCAACCAACATTTGCGACGAGTCGTCCGTTTATGATGTTTCTCAATGGTAAACTCTGGGGTATCTACTATTTCAGGGAGCGGGTGGATAAATATTACCTCGAGGATAACTTCTCTGTTCAGAATGCGGATTTAAATAAATCCACCTGGAAATGGGGGGGGGAAACCATAGAAGGAGACAGGGAGCATTGGGACGACACTTTCCTGTTCTTCAAATCGAAGAACCTGGGAGAACCGGAGAATATGGCCATCGCCAGGCAGTTGGTGGACATCGAAAATTTTACTGATCACAATATTTTCAATATATTTGGAGCAAATTGGGATTGGCCTCAAAATAATGTGTACAAATTTCGCGACAGAGATACCAACGGCCCATGGCGGTGGATCATGTGGGATGTCGATGCTATTTTCGGACGGTCGAGTCGAGCGAAAAGTCCAACCTGGAATGCGATAGAATGGGCGACCAGAGATCAGGTCAGGCTCGATCTCA
>JAZBPW010000060.1:0-35221 GCA_036351795.1 Candidatus Zhuqueibacterota bacterium
CAATGTGGTCACTATCGGCCCCGCATATAACAGATCGAACTCTTCTCGTGAAGATTATTCGAGCGAATTGTTGGGCGAGGATTATTATCTGTCCCGCATCGAAGATTACTTTCCGTCGATAAAGCTGGAAGATATCAGTCTGCATCAGACAGGGATCCAGGCGAGATTGAAAAATCGATACGACTGGGTGATCGAACGGGATGTGAAATACCCCAACTGCATTCAGCTGGTGGGTATCGATTCGCCGGGCCTGACAGCCTGCCTGGCAATCGCCGGATATGTCGATGAATTGATCAGTAAAGGATAATAATGCTTTTACGCATAAAAAATTTAAGAGATATCAGTGTAAATACAAAGCCGTCCATAAGCCTGGAAAGGGCGCGTCTCATCACCGAATTCTATAAAACTCAGGATATGAGCGCACTGTCGGCTCCGATGCGACGTGCGCTGGCATTTCGATATCTCATGGAGAGAAAAGAGATATTTATCGGAAGAGATGAACTGATTGTCGGCGAGCGAGGACCGGCGCCGAGGGAGACGCCGACATTCCCGGAGATCTGCTGTCATGATGTTCAGGATCTGCTCACGTTGAGCTCCAGAGACCGGGTGGCATACGATGTGTCTGAACAGGATATCGCTCTGCAACAGAAAGAGATCATTCCGTATTGGCGGGGAAAAACGATCCGGGAGAAAATATTTCAGGAGATGACGGATGAATGGCTTGACGCGTATGAGGCAGGCATCTTCACTGAGTTTATGGAGCAGCGCGCTCCCGGGCACACGGCTCTGGATGACAAGATCTATAAATATGGCTACAATGGTTTCAAACGGCAGATCAGGGAACAGCTCAATGCATTGGAAAATTCGGATGATACGGATGCTGACGGGAAGCTGGAACAGCTGAAGGCAATGGAAATATGCGCGGACGCCCTGATCCAATACGCTGCGAGATACGCAAGCCGCGCAAGAGAATTGGCTCAAGATGAGGAGGATCCACAACGGAAAAAGGAGTTGTTCAAAATCGCGGCTGTCTGTGAGCACGTCCCGGCTGAACCTCCCCGGACTTTTCACGAAGCGCTACAGATGTATTGGTTTACCCATGTGGGTGTCATTTCCGAGCTAAATACATGGGATGCGATCAGTCCGGGTCGATTCGACCAGCATCTCTACCCGTTTTACAGCCAAGATCTGTCAGATGGTACATTGACAAAGGAAAGGGCCAGAGAGCTTCTGCAAAGCGTCTGGATCAAATTCAACAATCAACCCGCGCCGCCGAAAGTCGGCGTGACAGCGGAGGAGAGCGGCACGTACAATGATTTCGCGCTCATCTCCCTGGGAGGCCAGAAGGCGGATGGATCGGACGGGGTGAATGAGCTCAGCTATCTGATGCTGGAGGTGCTCGAAGATCTGAAAATGGTTCAGCCCCATTGCTGTATACAACTCAGCCGCGTCAATCCGGATCAATTCATCAAGCGGGCTGTGGAAGTCAACCGCATCGGCTTCGGCCAGCCATCGGTCTTCAATCACGATGCGGTGGTGCAGGAGCTGATCCGCCAGGGCAAATCGATCTCTGATGCGCGGGCCGGAGGCACCAGCGGCTGTGTGGAGACAGGCGCGTTCGGCAAGGAGAATTACAATCTCACTGGGTATTTCAATATTCCCAAGGTTCTGGAGATCACGCTGAATAACGGTGTGGATCTGGTAACTGGTAAGCGCATTGGCCTCGAAACCGGTGAGATCAGATCTTTCCAGTCGTTCGATCAATTGTATGCAGCGTTCGAAAAACAGCTAGTCTATTATACAGATGTCAAAATCCGCGGCAATGATGTCATCGAACGTATCTACGCGGAGCATATGCCCACGCCATTTCTCTCTCTGCTCATCAGCGACTGCATCAGCAATGGCAGGGATTACCACGCCGGCGGCGCGCGTTACAATAGCTCCTACATCCAGGGCGTTGGTCTCGGCAGTATCACCGATAGCCTGAGCGCGATCAAACATACGGTGTTTGATCAGCAGGTGTACAGCCTTGAATTTCTCATGAACATGCTGCGGAGCAATTTTGATGGTTATGATAAAGAGCGCGCGTATCTTGTGAACAAGGTCCCTCGGTACGGTAATGACGATGATCAGGCGGATGATATCATGCGGATGGTCTTTGACACCTATTTCGATGCCATCGACGGCAGGAAGAATGGAAAGGGTGGCGCATACCATATCAATCTGCTTCCCACAACAGTACACGTCTACTTTGGATCGTGCACCGGAGCCACTCCTGATGGACGAAAAGCGGGTGAACCATTCTCCGAAGGTGTCTCCCCGGTACAGGGCGCGGATCGAAACGGACCGACCGCGGTGATCAATTCCGTGGGCAAGATCGATCACATCAGAACAGGTGGCACGCTGCTGAACCAGAAATTCACACCCGATATTTTGAAGGATCAGACGGGTATCGATAATCTCAGCCACCTGGTGAGAACCTATTTCACCATGAACGGACATCATATTCAGTTCAATGTCGTAACAGCGGAGACGCTGAAAAAGGCACAGCGATATCCTGATCAATATAAAGATCTGATCGTTCGTGTGGCCGGATACAGCGATTATTTCTGCAATCTCAATGAAGGCTTGCAGAACGAGATAATCGCCCGGACAGAACATGACAGTTTCGGTGGGCGTCAGTAATACAGGCGCATGCATGATCGCTTCACCGGAAAGTGGATAGCATTCGGAAAACACAGAATCAATTCATATATAACAGACAGAGGATATTATGTTTGACAAGAAGATTTATATCGAGAGAAGAAAACAATTAAAAGATCAATTGAAAACCGGCATTGCTCTATTCCCGGGCAATGACGAGAGTCCAATGAATTATTCCGGGAATACATATCATTTCAGGCAGGACAGCTCCTTTCTCTATTATTTCGGAGTGGATGTGCCGGGATTTGCTGCCATGATTGATGTGGATCAGGATAGCGATATTCTGTTCGGCGATGATTTTTCCGTGGATGATATCGTATGGATGGGGCCGCAGCCCACAGTCGCGAGTTACGCGGAAAAGGTTGGCGCATCGGACAATGAGGCCATGGGAAAACTGGATGAGCGAATTAAAAATGCGATTAAAGGCGGCCGCCGTGTGCACTATCTGCCGCAATATCGACACGATAACATCATCAAGGTCTCTTCGCTCACCGGAATTGATCATTCGCTGGTGAATGCCTTTTCCTCCGAAGATCTGATCAGAGCCGTCGTGACACAGCGTTCGATGAAAAGCGACGAGGAGATCGCGGAGATCGAGAAGGCGCTTGATATAACGCATGATATGTATGTGCTTGCCATGGAGAAGTCCAGACCGGGCATGTACGAACGGGAAGTCGCCGGCGAAATCGAGGGACTGGTGTTGTCAAGAGGCAGCAATATTTCGTTCCCCATTATTTTTTCCATACATGGGGAGACACTGCATAACCATTCGCATGATAATTTGATGAAAGATGGTGATATCCTGGTTCTTGATTCAGGCGCCGATTCCCCGCTGCATTATGCCAGCGATATCACACGCACATTCCCGGTAGGGAAAAAGTACAGCAGCAAACAGAGGGATATATATGACATCGTTCTCAATTCTCAGCTGGAATCCATAAACATGATGCATCCTGGTGTGAGCTACAAAGACGTTCATCTGAAATCAGCCGCAGTGATCGCGGAAGGTTTGAAGCAGATCGGCCTGATGAAGGGCAATGTCACAGATGCGGTGTCAGCCGGTGCCCACGCGCTATTCTTTCCTCACGGTTTAGGCCACATGTTGGGCCTGGATGTGCATGACATGGAAGGACTGGGCGAGAATTATGTGGGCTATCATGAAAACTTGCAGCGCAGTGAACAGTTCGGTCTCGCATATTTAAGATTTGCCAAACAGCTGGAGCCCGGACACGTGCTGACGGTTGAACCCGGCATCTATTTTATTCCCGAACTGATCGATCAGTGGAAGTCTGAGAAGAAGCTGTCAGAATATATCGATTACGACAAGGTCGGCGAATATGTCGGTTTTGGTGGCATCCGGATCGAGGATGATGTCCTCATCACGGATAAAGGCAGCAGAGTGCTTGGAAAACCGATTCCGAAAGAGATCCGGGACATCGAATCATTGAAGGAGTAAACTGAATGAAAGGAGGTCGTATTAATGAAAACGTTTTTTTTCTTCATTGTCTTGATCACCCTGGGCAGCTGCAATGGGACACATGAGATGATCCGCCTTAAGGAAAAAGACAATGGCAGCAGGATCAAGGTCAGCAAGGCGGAGGTTTTCGAACTGGCCCTGGAAGGGCATCCGACCGCAGGTTACTGGTGGCACATCGTCTCTATGGATTCAGCCATCGTGCAGGAAGTGAGTGAGCAGAAATACGAGCCTGAATCCAAACGGCTCGGATCGCCGGGAAAGCAGGTGTTCAAATTCATCGCAACAGATCCGGGTGAGACACAGATTACATTGCATTACAATCGGCCGTGGGAGAAAGATACCGCGCCATTGGATACTTACCAGATCGTTGTCAAAGTCAGCAATTAATCCAAAGGAGGATTACCCATGAAACGAAAAATCGTTATTTCGCTTTTTCTGATATTGACATTTGCGGTTGCCGCATTCGCGCAAGAGGTCAATGAGTCATCCATTCCGGAGAATGCAAAGAAGCTCCTGAATGATCTGAGAAAAGAGATCGAAAAGAAAGGTCTCACATTCGATGTGGGCTACAATTCCGCCATGGAATATACGATACCCCAGCTTTGCGGTTTGAAGGAGACCACCGACTGGTGGGAAAAAGCGAAGTCGCGGAATGTTCGGGCAATGAAACCGCAGGGTGTCAGAACCCTCGAAGCGGAAGTAGGATTGCCTCAGAAGTGGGATTGGCGCGAGCAGAACGGTGTGACGGTTGTGAAAGATCAGATGAGCTGTGGCAGCTGCTGGGCGTTTGGCGCATGCGCGTCATTCGAATCGCACCTTCTCATCAGGCAAAATACCACAGTTGATCTCTCTGAACAGTTCCTTATCTCCTGCAATTCATGGGGATACGGATGCAATGGAGGATGGTGGCCGCATGACATGTTTGTCGAGGACGGCGCCGTGCTTGAAGCGGAATTTCCGTACGTGGCATCCGATGTGGCCTGTGGCGGTCCTTATCAGTATCCGTATGCGATCAGCGGTTGGGCCTATGTGGACGGAGAGGATCAGGTTGCAGGTACTTCCAAGCTCAAAGAGGCTATTTATAATTACGGCCCCGTATGCGCCGCGGTTTACGTCGGAAGCGCCTTTCAGGCATATACCGGCGGTGTGTTCAATAAGGATGAGGCGCCGAAGAAGAGCTGGCTCGATTGTGGTGAAAGACCCAAGGTGAATCATGCCATAACCATCGTCGGCTGGGATGATACAAAAGACGCATGGATTATCAAGAACAGCTGGAGCTCCGGATGGGGCGACAATGGTTACATGACCATCAAATACGGTGTCAGCAATGTCGGTTTCGCGGCGGCGATCCTGTACTAGGCTTGAGCGAAATTCCAGACGAAAGGATGCGGACGCTGTCACAGAAATGAAATTCTGAAAAACCGCTTAGGGCACAAAGTTTTTGCACGTTTAAGCGTAAGCTTTGTGCCCTTTGTGATTTCTTTGCGCCCTGTGCGGTTTTGGGAATTCCAAATTTCATTTTAACCCCTCTAATCCTCGCATGATCCATATATCAAATCAATAGATCCGGATTGCATAAAATCCAACTTTTATATTGATTTATTGAGAAAAAATGGTTAAATTGTGTTTCTTTTCCTGAGGAACGAATGAATATTGAGCATATAAGAAATTTTTGCATCATCGCGCATATCGATCATGGTAAGTCAACGCTCGCCGATCGAATCCTGGAAATCACCGGCGCAGTCAAAAAAGCGGATATGATGGATCAGGTCCTCGATGATATGGATCTCGAACGTGAACGCGGGATCACGATCAAGGCGCACGCCGCAACCATGAACTATAAGGCTCAGGATGGTGTCGATTATGTGCTTAATTTGATAGATACTCCGGGCCACGTGGATTTCACCTACGAGGTCTCCCGTAGTCTGGCAGCCTGCGAGGGAGCGATCCTGGTGGTGGATGCCGCACAGGGAGTGGAGGCGCAGACAATCAGCAATCTCTATCTGGCGCTGGAAAATGATCTGACCATCATCCCCGTCCTAAACAAAATCGACATGGATGCCGCGCAGGTCGATGTCGTCAGCCATCAGATCGAAGAGATCATGGGCATAGACAGGCAGGAGATACTGCTGTGCAGCGCCAGAAGCGGGATTGGCGTCGCGGAAATTCTGGAGGCAATCGTAGGGCGAATCCCGTCACCTCGGGGCGAAAATGATCAACCCACACAGGCGCTGATCTTCGATTCGGTATTCAACGCTTACAGAGGGGCGATTGCCTATGTGCGGATTTTTCAGGGTGAAATTTCTCAGGGATCCATGATCAAGTTCTTTTCCCACGGCAAGACATTTGAGGTGAGTGAAGTCGGTACCATGCGTTTGAAGCACATGCCGAAGAAGAGCCTGACTGTAGGGGAGGTCGGATACGTGATTGCCGGAGTGAAAGATGTGAAGGATACAAAGGTAGGCGATACCATCACATCGATGGATCGACCCGCCGAAAAACCGCTTCCCGGATACAGAGAGATAAAACCGATGGTTTTCAGCAGCCTTTTCCCCGCGGAAAATGAGGACTACGAAGACCTGAGAAACGCTCTCGAAAGATTGAAACTGAACGATTCATCTCTCATATATGAACCTGAGGATTCGACAGCACTGGGATTCGGATTTCGCTGCGGCTTCCTGGGAATGCTGCATCTGGAGATCGTCCAGGAACGACTCGAACGCGAATACGATCTGAATCTCATCACCACTCTTCCCAGCGTGCCTTTTCGAGTCTATTTGACAAATGATGAGATGATCACTGTGGATAATCCAGCCAACTGGCCGGAACAGGGTAAGATCGCCGATATTGAAGAACCGTACATAACCGCAAACATACTGACACCGACTGAATTTATCGGCAGCGTTATGAAACTGGCTCAGGAGCGACGAGGGAAGTATGTTAACACCGACTATCTGGACCCAACGCGCGCGGACCTGCACTATGAGTTCCCCCTGATCGAAGTCATTTACGATTTTTATGACAGGCTGAAGTCGATTAGCAAGGGGTACGCCTCTCTGGATTACGAGTATCTGGATTATAAGTCCGGGGATATGATCAAACTGGAGATTCTCATCAATAAGGATCCCGTGGATGCGCTCTCCATGATCGTTCATCGCTCGAAGTCGTATGAGTGGGGGAGAAAGGTATGCCAGAAATTGAAGGAACTCATCCCCCGGCAGATGTTCGAAGTGGCGATTCAGTCTGCGATCGGGAGCAAAGTGATTGCCAGGGAGACGATCCGGGCCTTGAGAAAAAATGTGACGGCAAAATGCTATGGCGGTGATATCACGCGAAAGCGCAAGCTGCTAGAAAAGCAGCGTGAAGGGAAGAAGAGGATGAAACAGCTGGGGCAGGTGACTGTCCCCCAGGAGGCCTTTCTGGCAGTACTCCGTGTCGATGATTGACCACGGCAGTGATCATTCGGCATTGCCGTCTAGTAATCGGATTGCTTGATTAAACGTGCAGGCGTTCAAGTTTCACATGAACAAAATGAAAATTCTATCGTAGAAAAAGATAATGAAGCCTCGAAATTTGGGAGAAATCTATGGCGAAGAAGGAAAAAGAGAAGAAAAATATATTTCGGGAGTATACGGAAGCTATTCTGGTGGCACTCGTGGCAGCCATGATCCTGCGATCTCTCGTTGTACAGGCATTCCGTATTCCGACAGGTTCGATGAAAGACACGCTTCTGATAGGTGATTTTCTTCTTGTCAATAAATTCATTTACGGAGTCCGGACACCGGACAGAATACCGTTCACGGATATTCAACTCCCTTACACAAAGCTGCCCGCGTTCAAACAACCAAAGCGGGGTGAAATTGTTGTGTTCAAATATCCCCTTGACAAGAAACTGGATTACATCAAGCGATGTGTCGCGCTGCCGGGACAGACTGTTGAGGTCAGGAAAGGAGAGTTGTTCATCGACGGAAAGCCCGAGGGCGAATCCGAATTCATTAAAAAAGAGTTTGACCCGGGAGAGGGAGCATATATTTTATACTACAAAATCACAATGGAAAACGGTAAAGAATATACCATCCGGCATTATGAGGGGCGTAACAAGGATTACGATAATTTTGGACCCGTACGTGTACCCAAAGACCACTATTTCATGATGGGGGATAACAGGGACAACAGCGCCGATAGTCGCGTATGGGGATTTCTGCCCAAAGACAACATTGTTGGCGAAGCACTGATTATTTACTGGTCCTGGAACAAACGTCCACCGTTATATCAATTGCACAGAAAGATCAGATTCACGAGGATCGGTGATTTGATACGTTAAAACGTACGTTTAATATAAAGAGCGACTGAATGACCACGAATTCCTGATCTGAATTTGTGGTTTTTCATTTCTGGACCAGCACGATCAATTTAAATATGACTACAAATACCCATAGATTGTCAATACTATCCCGAATGTGTACAGTACGATGGTAAATATGGCCGCGGCGCTCTACATACATATTCCGTTTTGCATCAGGAAATGCAGCTATTGCGACTTCTATTCAGTGAAAGCAGATGATTTCAATATAACTCAATTTCTGAATATGCTGACAAACGAGATGCGATTATATTCAGAAAATTCCTCAATCAAAGACTTCGGATTCAGGACGCTCTATATAGGCGGCGGCACGCCTTCAGTTCTTTCCTCGAGGCAGATCGCTTCACTCCTCGATAAGCTCAGAGACTCTTTCCGGTTGAGTGAGAATGCGGAGATTACCATTGAGGTCAATCCGGAGACTGTCGATTTAAACAGGCTGACGGAATACAGAGAGACTGGCATCAATCGGGTGAGCATCGGTGTGCAATCATTTATTGACGATGATTTAAGGGTTTTGAAACGGATTCATAACGCAGCGACCGCTGTGAAATGTGTCGAACTGGCGCATCTTGCCGGCTTTGAAAATATCAGTCTGGATCTGATGTATGCCATCCCCGGCCAGACGCTGGAGAGGTGGCTGCGTAATATCGACATGGCGGTCGCACTCTCTCCAAATCATGTCTCCTTTTACGGACTGACGATCGAAGATGGAACACTGATTCAAAAGCAGCTGCGTCAGGGGCGCTACAGCGGGATCGCGGAGGATGTGGAGAGAGAGATGTATCTTCAGGGAGTTGATAAACTGGGAAAATCGAATATCAGGCGCTACGAAGTATCCAATGCCGCTCTGCCCGGATACGAATGCATCCATAATGCCATGTACTGGGATGGATCGCCCTATCTGGGGCTGGGACCATCAGCGCATTCGTTCTGGAATAATCAGAGACAGTGGAATACCAGTAGTATCGACACCTATTGTACTGTTCTTCAGAAGAGCAAACTGCCGGTGCAGAATCGGGAAACGCTCAGTATCGAACAGCAGATCATGGAGAGTATCATGCTGGGTCTGAGAAGAGAGGCTGGTGTCGACATGGATGCGTTCCGGCGTCGCTTCAATATCGATTTTGCAGAGCATTGCCGGAACACGATCGAATTATTGATGGCGTATGAAGAGCCATTGATCCATATCGACGGTCATCAGCTGAAATTGACACCTCGTGGGTTTGTGCTTTACGATGAAATTTTATATAAATTTGTTGATTAATTGGTAAATATTTGTTATACTAAAAGCTTGATTGGAGCCGATTCAATGAAAAATCCCTATAAGCGGACCGATATTTTCAAGTGTAAATACCATGCGCATGCAAAATTCGACTACAAAGTTTCGGTGTATCATGTGCTCAGAGTGAAAAAGTGCTATCCGCAGGGATGTCTCTCCTTTCAATGGAAATGTGAACTGCTGCAGAAAGGGAAAAGCTGCGTCAAGGGGTATCAGTACGTCGGAAAGAACTGCTTCGGATGCCGGCATTACTATGATGAAAAGATCAACCTGCATCCTGAATTGCAGATCAGCGAAGAGGCGTACCTGACCTTTCTGGACGAACTCGAAGATTTTGAAGACTGGTTTGAAAGTATTCAGGGGAAATACATCAGCTTCTGGGGCACGATCAGATCCGTCAAGCCCAAAATCACCAAAACCATCGACAATGATAAGTCCTCCGTGCATCTGGATGGATACATTCTTCATTTCGAAGAGGGATATCTGGACACGGCGCATTGGGAGGATCATTGCTATGCGTTGATCTTCGCCGAGCAGCAGGACAGATACGCATTCGCGCCGGGGGATGATGTTGAATTCAGATGCCGAGCTGAACTGGATCGTGGGCGACTGATTTTTCGAAGGATCAGGGATGTCGAATTTCGCAGTAAGTCACCTGTCGAGTCCTGGTCAAACAGCAAAGCGCTGGTGGCCAGAATATCGGCCGTGCCATTTGATACGCAACCGGAACGATGCCAGCATTGCGACAAGGGAGTACTCGTCGATGTACTGGACAAATCAAATTCGCATTGGGAGCGAAGGAGAGAGCTGTACTGTCTGGACGCGATACAGGATCCAACGCTGTGCAGCAGAAGTATTGAAACGATTGAACAAGAACTGGAAGAAGAGTGCCCATAAATCGAAGGAGGAGAGTGACGTATTATGGCAAAAGGAATTACGAAGAGAGATGAAGATTATTCGCGATGGTACACGGATGTGATCGCAGCTGCGCAGCTGGCCGATTACTCGCCTGTGAAGGGATGCATGGTTATTCGTCCCAATGGCTACGCCATCTGGGAGAATATGCAAGCGACACTGGACAAGAAATTCAAGGACACCGGACATGTCAACGCCTATTTCCCTCTATTCATACCGGAGAGCTTCATGAAAAAGGAGGCGGAACATGTAGAGGGATTCGCCCCGGAGTGTGCCGTGGTAACGCATGGCGGCGGTAAAAAGCTCGAGGAACCACTGATGGTGCGTCCGACATCAGAGACGATCATCTGGTCCATGTACAAGAAATGGATACAGTCCTACAGAGATCTGCCGATCCTTATCAATCAATGGGCAAACATTGTGCGGTGGGAGATGCGCACGCGTCTATTCCTCAGGACCACGGAGTTCCTGTGGCAGGAAGGCCATACGGCGCATGCGACGGCAGAGGAGTGTGAGGAGGAAACGCTTAAGATCCTTGAATTATACGCCGATTTCGCGGAAAAAACCATGGCCATGCCGGTTATCAAGGGAATCAAATCGGAGCAGGAAAAGTTCGCCGGCGCCGTGAGAACCTATTGCATCGAAGCGATGATGCAGGACAAGAGAGCGCTTCAGGCTGGGACGTCGCACAATCTGGGCCAGAACTTTGCGAAAGCATTTGATGTGACCTTTCAAAATGAAAATGGCGATGTCGATCTGGTATATGCAACGAGCTGGGGGGTGTCGACACGCTTGATCGGCGCGCTCATTATGACGCATAGCGATGATAGCGGACTGATTCTGCCACCTCGCCTGGCGCCCATCGAAGTGGTCGTCGTTCCCATATGGAAAGACGTCTCGCAGAAGAACGCTGTGCTTCAGAAAGTGGAGCAGATGACGATCGAATGGAACGGCCGGTTTTCCAATCACGTGGATGACCGCGAAGGGTACCGTCCGGGATGGAAATACAACGAATGGGAGCAGCGCGGTGTACCTGTACGGATCGAGATCGGTCCGAAAGATCTTGAAAAAGGCGAGGTGATACTGGTTCGGCGCGATACGCGTGAAAAAGAGGCCGTCTCTTTCGAATCGCTGACTTCGACGATCGGCAAGACACTGGAAAATATGCAATCGGATCTCTACAAGCGGGCTTTGAAGTTTCGCGAGAACAATACGTTTATCATGGATGATTATGACGCATTCAAAAATGAGATAGATGATCCCGGCGGATTTTACAAAGTGCACTGGTGCGGCAGCAATGACTGCGAAAACCGGTTGCAGGAGGAGACAAAGGCAACAATCCGTTGCATTCCTACGGATGAAAATGCAGTGAAAGAAGAGGGAAAATGCATGATTTGCGGAGATCCGTCACATGAGCGGGTCATAGTATCGAAAGCTTATTAAACGGAGCCTGATATGAAAAATCTGTTCATCCCTGTATTATTGCTCATGATGGTATCCAGCCTGTTTGCAGATCCCAATGAGGAGTTCCGTGCGACATGGATCATCAGCTGGGATCTGGTGAAAGAGGGTAATGATGTTGCGGCCAATAAGGCTTTGTGTCGCACAATTATGGACCGTCATGCAAAGGCGAATATGAATGCCGTCCTGTGGCAGGCACGGCAGAGCGGTACTGCCTATTATGATTCGGACATCGAACCCTGGGGATATTATACGGGCAACAGCTATCCCGGCTATGATATCTTCGAGTACGCAGTACAGGAAGCGCACCGGCGCGGACTGGAGATGCACGCCTGGATCAATATTTTTCACTGTTCGAGTACTGTTCCCGGCGCTCCAGCCGCGGAACATCCTGAATGGGTCTGCACAAACCAGGATGGCGAATTCATGACAAAACATCGCTGTCTCTCCCCCGGTCTGGCGCCGGTGAGAGAGTATCTGGTAAAAATCGTCATGGAGGTCGTCCGCAAATATGATATCGATGGCATTCATTTCAATTTCGTCCGCTGGAATGAATACGACGAGGATGATATGCAAGCCGCATTATCCAAAGAAGCTGAACATCCGGCTCTCGATGGATTCGCTTCGGACGATCGTATCCAGAGGTTGAATTCGATGCCTTCGAAACGGTACATTTACGATGTCGAACATCCCTACAGTGGCGGTATCCCCGACGGATTTCAAAGCTGGGATGATTGGCGTCGCTGGACTGTCACTGAATTCGTCAAGACCGCCAATGATTCGATCAAAGCTGTGAAACCGTGGGTGCGGCTTTCCGTAGCAGCGCTGGGCAAGTACAACTGGTCCGGCTGGCAGGCGTACGGAACCGTGTACCAGGATGCAGCGCTATGGTTCAACGAAGGCTACATCGACCAGCTTACGCCGATGCATTATCATTGGCTGAACGGCTACGACTTCTACGTCATGCTCGCCGGTCCGAATGGCGACAGCAACTACAGTCAATGCTGGGGCAAGTATATTCAGAGGGGGATCAACGATGGTCGGCTGTACACGAGCGGACCGGGATCATACCGGCTGGCTGAGGAGGATGTATGGGATAACCATGTCGATGTTGTGAAAAAGACGCGTGAGATCGACTGGATCGATGGTTATCAGTTTTTCAGCTATATCAACTGGTATGGCTATGACTACTGGGAAGAGGCAAAAGAAAAGTTTTTCCCGACCATCACAAAGATACGTGCAACCGGATTGATCGATGATACAGCACCCGATGCACCCTCCATCGAGTTGACGAAGCTGGACACCTCGATCTATCGCATCAGCGTCACACAGGCGGGTACAGGGGAGGCGCCGTCGCGCTATGCGGTTTATCGCAGCAAAGACAGCACATTTGATGCAACCAGCGGTGAGATCGTTGGCATCAATTTCGGCGATGAGACCTATCATCTTCATGACTATATCGATGAACGCGATGGCGGATACTTTTTCTACGCGGCGACTGCATTCGACCGCTACTGGAATGAATCGGGATTTTCCAATGTCGCCAGGACAGATTCGATCCCCGAAAAATCGATCACGCCCGCGGGTGTGACGCTTCACTATGTGAGGAAGGTGGCTGATGGTTATGAGGTCAGTTGGATTCCATCGGGACAGCAGGATACCAAGGGCTACCGGATATACGGAAAGACCGCTGATGACGATTGGCAGCTGCTGCTGGATGAATCAACGCTCGACGCAAGTACAACGACGGCCATCGTCAATCCCGGAGAGAATGACGGATCATGGATGATCACCGTTCGCGCCATCGGCCTGGGACCGAAGAATTATGAGTCCGTCGATCCGGATATCTACGGGATCGGGACTTCCGGTGACATGCGTGTGCTGGTCGTGGATGCCTTCGATCGAATCACGGGACAATGGAAGGAGACGACACATCCATTCGCGAGACGTATCTGCGAATCTCTTGGTCGTCTGAATGTCTCTTTCGATTGCGGCACCGATGATGCTGTGGAAGACAAGGACCTGGCGCTGACCGATTACGATGCCGTCATCTGGCTCGCAGGCGACGCGTCGGGTAGTGATCCGGTGGCTGGATTCAATGCGATTTCATATCTGGCGCAATACCTTAAGGGCGGTGGCCAACTGCTGATGTCGGGAAGCGAGATCGGGTATGATCTGGATTATAAGGGAAGCTATCAGGATAAACGATTTGTGAAAGACTGCCTTAAACTCAGTTATGTGTCCAACGGCGGAAACGGGAATGGTTACAAGACCTATGGACAGGATGAAAGCATTTTTGCCGACGCCACCTTTGATTTCGATAATGGAAATTATGGTTTCCGGGTGGCATTCCCGGATGTATACGAAACCATCGATGGCAGCATCCCCTGTCTGAGATACCGCAGTGGCCAGGGGGTCGGTGGTGTACAGTACGAAGGCACGGTATCCAATGGCACCGAAACCGCACGTGTGATCACATTGGGTTTCCCGTGTGAAGCGATATACAAAGAGATCCAGCTGGATATTTTCATGGAACGTGTGATGCAGTTTTTCAATATCCTGGGTTCCATTGATGTGTCATCTCCGGCAACAAAGGCCGAGAACTTTGAGTTGTTTGATAATTATCCGAACCCATTCAATGCCGGAACCACGTTTCAGTTCTCACTGGCTAAACCGGCACGGGTAGAGATTGCTATTTACAATATTGTGGGACAGCGAATCGATGTGGTATCCGGGACATACGCGAGCGCAGGTCTGAAACGGGTACAATGGGCGCCCGAGAGACAATCGTCCGGTATCTACTACTATTCCATTGCTGTAAACGGACATTCTCAGCGTGCGGGCAAAATGGTTTACTTGAAGTAAGGGAGACGACATTGGAACAACAGATACTTGAACATGTTATCAAGATCAGAGATTTTATCTGGGGTGCGCCGCTTATCGTCCTACTGGTCGGAACGGGGATTTTTCTCACGATCAGACTGAGAGGTCTTCAGTTCAGAGGATTGTGGCATTCTCTTTATCTGGCACTGGTAAAGCGCAAAGAGGATGATGACTCTGAAGGCGACATTACGCATTTTCAGGCGCTGATGACCGCGCTGGCGGCCACTGTCGGTACAGGCAATATCGCCGGTGTCGGAACGGCCATTGCTGCAGGAGGGCCGGGTGCGCTGTTCTGGATGTGGGTCACCGGACTGTTCGGTATGGCGACGAAATATTCGGAAGCAGTGCTGGCTGTTAAATACAGAGAAGAGGACTCGCTGGGGACAATGAGCGGCGGACCGATGTATTATATTTCCAAAGGCCTTGGATGGAAATGGCTGGGTGCCTTGTTCGCTGTCTTTGCGGCCATCGCGGCTTTTGGTATCGGAAATATGGTCCAATCCAATTCGGTAGCGGATGCGGTGATGACGAGTTTTCACATCAAACCCTGGATTACGGGACTCATACTGTCCGTCGCGACAGCGCTTGTGATCATCGGCGGGATCAAGAGCATCGGCAAGGTGACGGCCCTGCTCGTACCGGTGATGATTGTATTCTATCTGATCGCGGCGATTGTTGTCGTCATCTTGAACTATACGGCAATACCTGAAACCTTTGCGCTGGTCTTCAGGCATGCGTTTACGCCGACGGCGGCTTCCGGCGGTTTTCTCGGGGCATTGGTTCGGGAAGCTGTTCGCGAAGGTGTCGCACGCGGTATCTTTTCCAATGAGTCAGGACTGGGCAGCGCGCCCATCGCGGCGGCGGCTGCCAAAACAAAGAATCCGGTGACGCAGGCGCTGGTCTCCATGACGCAGACATTCATAGACACGATTGTTGTCTGCTCCTTCACCGGTTTTGTGATCATTTCGACAGGGCTCTGGAAAAGCGGATACACAGGCGCAGAACTGACGACACGGGCGTTCAATCACGGACTGCCCGGCGATCTGGGTGGCATCATTGTGGCGATCGGTCTGATATTATTCGCCTATTCGACAATGCTGGGGTGGAGCTACTACGGTGAAAAATCACTGGAGTACCTGTTTGGTACGAAATTGATCATCCCGTACCGGATTCTCTTCTGCATCATCGTGTTTTTCGGTGCGGGAGCGAAACTAGAACTCGTCTGGAAGATCTCCGATGTATTTAACGGGCTCATGGCATTACCAAATCTCATCGGATTGCTGGCATTGTCCGGCGTGATCGTGGCGGAAACAAACCGGTATTATTATAACAAAGAAAAATAAATCTTGACAAAAGGGAATTTTTTGCGTATCTTTTGTCCAGATTAGTAGAACATTTAACAGGAATACAGGATCATGAGACAGATCTCATTTATTAAAATTCATGTACTCTACGCAACGCCACGCGATGGTGTATTGCGCCAATGCATGAAGAAGGAGATCTCGATCTGATCGGTTAACTATACATATAAAATTTGCATGTGATAAAACCGCGAGAATCTTCTCGCGGTTTTTTTTTGATCTCTAAAATGAATTCAGGAGGATACATATCATGCTCGCTATTCACTGTATGAATGCGACAAAGTACTTCAATGAGAAATTGAAGAAGAATGGCCATTTGCTGAAGATTCTGAAGCCGGGAGGTCGTAAGAAACGGTTTGCAGCCGTGGATAACGTCTCGTTCGGTGTCCGGAAAGGTGAGATATTCGGAATTCTCGGACCCAATGGCTCCGGAAAATCGACACTGATAAGGATGCTCTCGACACTCGTGCTTCCGGACAAAGGCGAGCTGCGCATATTCGGTATGGATGTGACCAGGGAGACGATTCAGGTCCGCAGACAGATCAACCGTGTCTCAGTCGATGCGGCATTTTTCAAGAAGCTGTCGGCTTGGGAAAATCTGAGTTATGCCGCCCGGCTTTACGGTGTGAATCCGTCGAAGGTGAAGGGCAAGGCGATTGAGATACTGGAGAATCTCAGGTTCTCCGAGGACACGATGTATCAACCGCTCGAAAATCTTTCGCGTGGTATGCAGCAGAAAGTGGCGATCGCACGAGCCTTGCTCACCACACCGGTATTACTGTTGCTGGATGAACCGACGACAGGCCTGGATCCTGTTTCCAAGCGGCAGGTGCAGGAATATATACTCAGGGTTCAGCGCGAGCACGACACCACAGTTCTCCTGACGTCGCATGATCTCGAAGAGGTCGAGCGGGTTTGTGAACGCGTGGCAATCATCAATGAAGGCCGCTTCATCGCATGTGATACGCCGGAAAAATTGAAAGCAGCCTGTTCAGAAAACGGGAGCGCAGCTACGCTTGAACAGGTGTTTTTCAAAATGACCGGCATCGATCTCTATGAGGATGCTGTCGCGGTTTGACTTATATTCTAATGTAAAACAACTCTGGAGGTGGTGACGGAGAAGACTGTGTGATACGGCAGTTCTCCGTCTCTCCTCTTGAAAATAAATACAGGAGTTTATCATGAATGTGATACTGACTGAATTCAGGGCGTCACTGGCTTTTGTTTTCAGGAATTTCAATCTTGTGAAACGATATGCCGCCTGGGAAAGTGTGTTCCTGGTGTACAACGTTGTGAATGTGCTGACCATCGGTTACATTGGATACGGCGATCCGGAGAAGATCCTGTATCTCATTATTGGTTCTCTGCTCTGGGGATTTCTTTCCGTACTGTTCCATGATGTGGCGGAAGCCGTTGCGTGGGAGCGATGGGAGGGAACCATCGAATATACATTCATGGCACCCATTCACCGGTTTACCTACCTGGTGGGGCAATGTGTTTTCGCGGTGATCTATGCCATTTTTCGATCTGTGATCATCATGGCAATTGTGGCGATCTTTTTCAAGATCAGCTTCAGCAACGCGAATCTGATCTCCACATTTGTGTTGATTATCATCTCGAGTTTCTCGTTCCTTGGAATGGGCATCATCGCGGCAGTGCTGCCGTTGCTCTCTCCGGAACGCGGACCGCAGGCGACGCATATTTTTCAGGCGATCGTTCTGCTCATTTCCGGTGTTTACTATGAGGTGACTGTTTTGCCCGAATGGCTGCAACCGTTTTCGGCTGTATCTCCGGGTACGTACACCCTGAGAGCCATACGTCGGGCACTGCTGGAGAATGCATCGCTGGGTGAGCTCTCTTCGGATATTGTTACGCTGGTTATCATCGGGGCAATCCTCATCCCGGTGGGCCTGTGGATATTCAATGTCGCTGAGAAATATGCCAAGAGAACGGGCAAACTCAAACGGAGCGGATAAATGGCCTGTCATTGATTTCATAGCCATTGCCCTATTTTTCTGATTTGTTTTATCTATTCATACGAATTATTCCTTGATTAAATAGAAGAATTGTTATATATTTATTCAATGAATCAACGCTAATTGTCAATGAATCTGGAGGACTTATGGCTCAAAAAAAGGCGGGTTTACCGGAGAATGCGTATACACCTCTCAAGGAAGGCGAGAAATATCTGCCTGTGATACCGGCATCTTCTTCTATCGCTGAAATAACCAACAGATCCGTCATCGCCGGACTCATCATGGCGGTGCTCTTTTCTTTTGCAGCCGCATATCTTGGAATGAAGGTCGGACAGGTTTTCGAAGCGGCCATTCCCATTGCGATTCTCGCAATCGGAATGTCTGTGCTGTACAAGCGCAAGAACACTTTGCTGGAAAACGTGATCATCCAGTCCATCGGCGCGGCCTCAGGCGCTATCGTTGCCGGTGGTATTTTCGTGATTCCCGCGTTATATATCCTGGATTTAAATCCTTCATTATTGAATACATTTGTCGTCACAGCGCTGGGCGGCATGTTGGGAATACTCTTCCTTATCCCGCTTCGTAAATATTTTGTGGCGGACGAACATGGCAATCTGCCTTTCCCCGAAGCGACAGCCACCACTGAGATCCTAGTCACCGGCGAGTCGGGCGGCACGCAGGCCAATGTGCTTGTCGGCAGCATGCTGGTGGGCGGACTGTATGACTTCATGGTGGAAGTCATACATCTCTGGGACAAACATCTCTCTTCCGCGAAACTGCTGATGGGGCTTGGAGAAAGGCTGGCGGATAAGGCGAAAATGGTTTTCAAGTTGGACGCGTTGGCAGCGCTACTCGGTCTGGGATACATCATCGGCATCAAATATTCAGCCATCATCGTGGGCGGCAGTGTCCTTTCATATCTCGTCATGATCCCGGCTTTCTATTTTCTCGGCCAGCATGTACCGGATATCATCTATCCCGGTAAACAACTGATCTCCACGATGGATGAGGTCATGATCTTCGATACCTATGTGCGGCCGATCGGCATCGGTGCAATCGCCTGTGCCGGCATAATCGGCATTCTGAAGAACGGAAAGATCATCGTCAGTTCCTTTGGCGTTGGTTTTCGCGAGATGGCCAAGAGCGGCGGGAGCAGCACAGTCGAGAAGCCCGAGCGGACGAATATCGATCTCTCCATGAAGACGATCGTCATCGGCAGTCTGATCATCACAGTACTCTTGCTCGTATTCTTTCTCACGATGACGTCGGTGACAATCAGTCTGGTCAGCTTGATTCTCATACTCATTCTCTGCTTCCTGTTCACAATGGTGGCGGCACGCGCCATTGCGATTGTGGGTGTGAATCCGGTTTCAGGGATGACGCTGGTCACTCTCATCATCAGCAGTGTGATCCTCGTGAATATCGGACTGAGCGGAACGCAGGGGATGATCATTGCGTTACTGGTTGGGGCTGTTGTCTGTACATCTCTATCCATGTCCGGCGCTTTTATCACGGATTTGAAGATCGGATACTGGCTCGGATCGACACCGGTGAATCAGGAGAAGTACAAGTTTCTGGGTGTGATCGTTTCGGCGATTTCGGTGAGCCTCGCGATATTGTTGATCAATGAAGCCTTTGGATTCGTCCTTCCAAGCGGCGTCGTGAACCCCGATGTCCCGGCACCGCAGGGGAATCTGATGGCAGCGATCATCAGCAGTCTGATGGCGAATGAGCCTGTACCCTGGCTGCTTTACGGCCTGGGTGTGATCATCGCCATCATGCTCGAAATGGTCGGCGTTCCACCGCTGGCGTTCGCGCTGGGAATGTATTTGCCAATCCAGCTGAATGTGCCTTTGCTGGTCGGCGGATTCATCGCCTGGATGGTAGGAAGAAGCAGTAACAATGAGAAACTCGCCAGAGCGAGAAAAGAGAGGGGCACACTTATTGCGTCCGGATTTATCGCCGGCGGCGCTCTCATGGGCGTGCTCGGCGCTGTGCTCCATCTCGATCAGATCGGCAGTCCGGTGCGTTTCATCAGTGTTGGCATCAATTATGTCAGAGAAGGCGCGATCTGGGCCAGTGGCGACAAGGCGGCGTGGTTCGTCGATTACGGACAGTGGATCAGTCTTGTTGCCTTCATCGGATTGTGTCTGTATGTATATTTCGAGGCTAAAAGAGCCTCAGTCGATGAATGATGAATAAAATTGTAATTCGAACGCTGTTTCTTGTTTTATTCATATGTGCGTGCAACAATCCCTTTGCAACGCGGGAACCGGAGGCGCCATCGGAAGACAGATCCACGTGGCTGCCTCCGATATTTCCGGACAGGGTAATCACGAACATGAAATTCGCGATCCAGGAAGGAAACCTGATCAATTACATGAAATGTCTGACGGACACTGCATCGCGTTTTAAGTATAAGCCGGACGATTTAGTGAATCAGAATAATCAGGGATTCTTTGCGAACTGGAGTCTGAACAGCGAACAGAATTATATCAGTAAATTATTTACCGCAACGTACGATTCGACCCGCACGTTCCGTTATCCGCCATTCGAGTCAATCGATTATCAGGATTCTGTTCTGATCAAAGTGGACTATGAACTGGAACTTCATCATAATCTGGGAAGCGGATATCCGAAGGTCTTCAAAGGGCAATCGGATTTCTGGCTGAACAGCCATAATGGTGAATGGTATATTACGAGTTGGATCGATAACGGCACTGAGGACGAAAGTTCATGGAGTTCGGTAAAAGTCATATTTGGGAAATAGATCATGGCCAGAAAACCAATTCGAAAAAAGACATCCAGACGAAAGATCAGCAGAAGGTCGAAAAATGCATCCTCACAGAATTTTTCGAAGCTCGTTAAATTGCTGCTCCTATTGGGCGCGTGCGGATTTGTACTCTGGTATTTTCTTCTCAGGTCTTCTGGTGAAAATACACTTGATTCTATTCAGGTCCAGCCGGCAAAGACGCGCACCTATCTTGGCGCTCAAGAATCCCATACGACCTCCTCAGGAAAATTGACGCGAAAAGGTGAGTTCAATGAGAGGTTGAATAAGATATTCAATAAATGGGACCTGCTGCCCGGCTGGATAACCCGGAATGAAATGACAGTGACGGTCCGGCTGCCCCGCCAGATCAATTCCATTGATATCATACAGGACATTATCGTTGCCGCTGAGGATGAAAAGTGTTCGATCAGAAGCTCCAGAGAAGATTTCAATGCGAACAGGTCCGAGCTTGAAATCGAGTATGACAGGGAATTGCTGCATAAATTCGTGTTCATCCAGGAACCGAGATTGAGCCTGACTGAAGGCAAATTCGCCATCATCATCGACGACATCGGTTATGGCGGTGGCGAGCATGTCAACAGGCTTCTTAGTTCGCCCTATAATTTCACGATCGCGATACTCCCCGGTGCGCCTGGTTCGCAGAAATACTACCAGGAGGCAAAAAAGTATAAAAAGGAGACATTGATCCACATGCCGATGGAGGCAATCAAAGAAAAGGTCGATTACACCGATTATACGATTTTCGCGAATATGCGGGATGCGGATATTCGTGAGCGGATCAACAGGGCGATCAAGGCGTTTCCTGGCTCCAGCGGGATGAACAATCACATGGGGTCGCGCGTGACGGCCGACAGGGAGATCATGAGCATCATACTGGATGAGCTTAAAAAGAACGACAGATTCTTCATCGACAGCAGAACGACGGATAAATCGGTGGCATATCAGATGGCAAAGGACATGGGAGTTAGCGCACTCGAGAACAATCTGTTCATTGAGAAGAGCAGAAATGACGATGCGGCATATCTGCGAGATAAACTGGAAGTATTGAAAAAGGTGTCAAAGAGCAAGGGATATGCCGTGGCAATTGGACATCCCTATGTCAATACCGTGGATATCCTGTTACGTGAAATACCAAAATTACAGGATCAGGGTTACATCCTGGTGCCTGTTTCAGAACTATTGAAATGAAGGGAGATGTAGAATGACAAGGCTTGGCGTCAATGTAGATCATATTGCCACGATTCGGGAGGCGCGCAAAGGGCGCGAACCGGATCCCGTTTCAGCGGCTGTGTTGGCCGAAATGGCTGGCGCTGACGGAATTGTTTGTCATTTACGAGAAGACAGACGACACATCAAGGACCGTGATCTCGGCTTGCTGCGCAAGATCGTGAAGACGCATCTGAATATGGAGATGGCGGCAACAGAGGAGATGGTCAATATCGCTATCAATGTCCTGCCGGATATGGTGACACTCGTTCCCGAGAGGCGGCAGGAACTCACCACCGAGGGCGGGCTCGATGTGAACGCGAATGCAGCCTATTACGAAGATGTGATATCCAATCTGCGCTCCCATAACATCGTCGTCAGCCTCTTCATCAATCCTGATATTTATCAGATCAAAACCTCTGCAAAGATAGGTGCTGATTATGTTGAACTGCATACGGGAATGTACGCGGACGCGGAAGACCTCAATCAGGTTGTTGAAGAGCTGGAAAAGATCAAATCCATGGCCACCGCGTCAGCGAAGCTGGGGCTCGGTGTCAGCGCGGGGCACGGTCTGAACTATCAGAACGTCCTCGAGATCGCCAAAATCAGTCAAATAGAGGAATTGAATATCGGACATTCGATCATCAGCCGGGCGGCGCTTGTGGGCATGGAAAAAGCAATGCGGGATATGCTGGCGATCATACGTTAAACGAGAAGGATACATGAACATGAAAAAGGTCATCATTTTCGCTGTAGTTGTACTATTGTTATCCATGAGTTCCAGTCTTTTCGGACAAATGGAAAAGAGCAAGACTTTTGCCCTCGAATTGAGTCTGGGTCCGAGAATACCTATCGGTGTCACCAGGGATGATATTACCACAGGTCTTGGACTTGAGGCAGGGATTGGATATAAATTGAATCCGTACTTCGAACTGTTTCACCTGGCACTGGACTTCGGAAATTCATCGCCGCACGATCCGAGCACCATCGTTGTTCAGGATTATTACTCGTACTACGGGCGTCTGGCCATGGAGACGGTAACGATCTACGGATTTCCCCTCACGACTCGTTTCCATTTCCCTGTGCGAAAGAATGTCAACGGATTCGCGGGCGCGGGTATCGCGTACTACTGGTATTCCTCGCGACTGGATGATCCGCTCTATGGCAGCCTGCAGGAGCCGAGAAAACGCAGCGGTTTTGGACCAGTATTTGAAGCCGGCCTGATGACGAACTTTTTCAGCGAGAACTGGTTGATCGTGTTAAAGGGAGATATGGTCTATCTGGATACCAACGGAAAATCGCTTTCTGTGAGGGAAGACAGCGATCCCACCGTCAAGGTGAAACGCAAGGACAAGTATTTGACGATTTCCTTGGGAGTGCGATACCGGTTAGGAAGATGATGCAGGTTAATGCTTTAGACAATGCGCGGTGCAATGCCCGCACATCAGAACAACCTGATCTTTTTGATGATCTTCTTGAGCGATCGCCCGAATTGATTCGGCCGGATTTCCAGTTTTCGCTCGCTTCCCTCGCCCGTGCTGATCGTCTCGATTGATTCATGTGACTGCAGATGATTGTGGATCACGAATCGCTCGTAATTTCCGAGATTTTCGAGGAAAATTGATTCCCCGGTCTCCATCGCTTCCCGGGCGCTCTTTTCAGCCAGCCGCTTCAGATTTCCCACCGGAATTACCTTGAGGATATACGCTTCTCCATCCCGGTATGTTTTCGTCTCGTAGGCCTCTTTCCGGTCGAAGAAACTATGGATACGTTTCCGTTCGTACGCGTTTAAATTCTCTACGGCCAGGGATTCTATGCTGTCCGTCAGCTTTTTCTGAATGTCGATTAAAAGTGTGTCGATCTTATCCATCTCGTGATCGCTGTGATGTCTCTGAGGTCGTCTTCTTCTGTTATCCATTTCGCTCGTTTTGTAATTTAGTTATGAGTAAGTCATGTATGCCGCCGAACGCGCCGTTGCTCATGATGAGAACCTGGTCTCCGGAGCGCGTCTTTTTCGCTACGTAATCGACGATACCGGGTACACTGTCGATATAATGCGCCTCATTGCCCCGCTCGCGAATATCCGATACCAGTTGTTCGACGGAGAGCAGCTCGTCTGTATTCACCTTTTTCGGCAGATGAAGCGGCGCGATGACGATGATGTCGGCGGCGTCGAAAGATGATGCATAGGCCTGCGCCATCATTTTTCTTTTCGCCGTTGAGGTGCGTGGCTCGTAAACAGCCCAGATGCGGCTATCTGGCTTCTGATGCCGCAATCCCTCGATCGTGGTCTTCACTTCAGTGGGATGATGCGCGAAGTCATCATAAATCGCGATATCATCCACCGTGGCCTTGAGCTCGAGCCTTTTGACAACACTTTGATATCCGGAGAGTCCCTTTTGAATCTCGTCGGGAGAGAGTCCGTGAAAGACGCCGGTACCGATTGTTGCCAGGGCATTACGAATGTTATGGTCACCTGACAGCGGGATGCTGAACCTGTGCCAGAATGTGTCTTCTCTCAGCACATCGAAAGATGTCGAATCAGTTTCATAGGATATATTCACCGCGCGCCAGTATGAATTTTCATTCAGACCAAAGCTCTGGACAGCAGAGAAGGCTGCCTGATGCATCTCCTCGACGTTCGCGTCATCCGTACCTGCCAGCAGCAATCCGTTTCCGGGAATCAGATTGATGAGGCGGCGAAATGCGAGCTTTATCTGATCGATATTGTCGTAAATGTCCGCATGGTCAAACTCGATGTTGTTCAGGACCACGATATCCGGCATATAGTGAAAGAATTTTGCCGCTTTGTCGAAAAAGGCGGAATCGTATTCATCGCCTTCGATCACGAAGATATTGCTGGCGCCCAGCTTGAATCCACTGTTGAAGTTGCGGGGTATACCGCCGATGAGAAAACTTGGATCTTTTCCCGCACTTTCGAGCATCCAGGCGATCATCGAGCTGGTGGTGGTCTTTCCATGCGTTCCGGAGACCACAATGGAATGCTTTCCCTGAATGAAAAAATGTTTGAGTGCTTCGGGAAGCGATGTGTACGGGATCTTTCTTTCCAGTACGATTTCGACCTCGGGATTGCCCCGCGACATGGCGTTGCCGATGACCACAAGATCGGGCGCGGGATAGAGATTGGCGGCATCGAATCCTTTGTGGATCGTAATGCCTTGATTCGCCAGGAATGTGCTCATGGGGGGATACACATGTTCGTCAGAACCTGTAATGTGGTATCCCTGTGATTTCAGCATGGCTGCCAGGGATCCCATGGCAGTCCCGCAGATGGCAATGAAGTGTATATGTCTTATCTTATTATTCAACATTGGCTGAGGTCATGATATCCAGTAAATCCTGTTCCATACTCACCATCGGTGTCTCGATGATCCTGCCGATTTCCTGTCCGTCGGCATATATAATAAATGTCGGAATAAATTCGATGTCGTATTTTTCGCGCATGCCTGATCTATCATTCTTCGCGCGATCGAGCCCGTAAATTTTATATTGAACGGATGTATTTTCCAGCCGTTCGATTGCGGAGAGAAAGCGTGGCAGTTCGCGTTTGCAGTCCGGACACCAGGTTCCGATGATGATCAGCACCTCGAATTCGTCATCGAGCGCATCCATCTCCGCGATGACGGCATCCTCAGCCGTATAACCCTGGCCTTCGAGCTGGTACTCCGGGAAAGCGGTGTAAAGCTGATCCGGTGTCAGCCAGCCTGTGAGAATGTCGGGGCTTTCGGTTTTTTCACTCGCACATCCTGTGATGAGCAGGAGCGCGAATAGCAGAGTGATACTTCTTTTCATGTAATTATTCCTTTTTCATGATTTCAGCCAGAGTGCGATAGACTTTAGCGACGGGCAAACCCATCACGTTGTAAAAGCAGCCCTGGATGTATTCGACAAAGACAGCGCTTTCATCCTGAATGCCGTAGGAACCGGCCTTGTCGAAAGGCTGCGCGACATCGATATATTTATCGATCTCCCAATCTTCGATGTGCCGGAATTTCACGCGCGTCATGTCGTAGTCGGAGACAGATGAATTCCCCGGTTTACTCAGAATCGTGAATCCGGTGTAGACGCTGTGCTCTCTGCCGCTCAGCATTCTCAGCATGTGCGCTGCGTCATCGCGGTCGGCCGGCTTGTTGAGTATCTTGTCATCCAGAACCACGATGGAGTCCGCTCCGATCAGAATGCCTTCCGCGAAGCGTGCGGCAACCTCTCTCACCTTATCCTTCGACAGCCTTATGACGAAATCTACGGGATCGTTTATCTCCAGGCTTTCATCGATATCGCTCACATGGACTTCAAATTTATCAATAATTTTCTTTAAAAGTTCGATGCGGCGGGGTGATTTTGATGCCAGGATGATCTGCCTGGAATTCGATTCGAGTAACGGCATAAATACGAATAGGGTGTCCTGAGTTATGAATTGAAAAAAATATAGTCATAAATGAAGAAAAATGCAAGCAGTTATTTGCTTTCGATAATGATTGTAACCGGCCCGTCATTATGGATCTCCACCAGCATCATCGCGCCAAAGACTCCGGCAGCGACCTTCAGGCCGCTTGCTTTCAGATAAGAGATGAAGCGTTCGTAAAGCGGTTCCGATACATCCGGAGGCGCCGCATCCGTGAAATTCGGACGCCTCCCTTTTCGCGTATCTCCGTAAAGGGTGAATTGCGATACAACGAGAATGCCGCCATTCACGTCGAGGGCAGACAGATTGAATTTACCGTCGCTATCGGAGAAGATGCGCATGTTGATGCATTTTTCCGCCAGATAAATGGCGTCAGCGTCTGTATCTCCTGATCTAACACCAAGCAGGATAACCAGACCGTTTTCAATCTCCCCTGTGACTCTGCCATCGACTGTCACCGATGCTTTGCTGACCCGTTGCAGTACCGCGCGCATATCAGAATCTCCCTGTATAGATTGCGATCAATCCGACGAACATGTCCATTTTCAGAAGTGTGCTGATGCGACCGAGATTGGGTGGCGATGGATCACGCCACATGGATGCGATCACATAGATCATGACGAGATCAACGCCAATCGTCACCACCAGCAGATATGTCATCCCGAATATACCGAAGGCATAAGGCATGATCGTCGCAATTATCAGAACGATGAAAATAGAGGTGACCACCGTGAATGCCATGTGATTCCCGTGAACCAGTGGCAATGTTCTGGCATTTTCCGTAATGTCACCCTTCTTGTCCTCTACATCCTTGATGATCTCCCTGCCAAGGTGAAAAAGAAATGCGAATCCGGCGGGAATCAGCGACATGTAGAATCTGTTGACCGCCACACCGCCGTAAATAAAGGCAAGGGCTGTCATGAAGCTTACGGAGAGATTTCCCCATAACATGGTACGCTTCAGCCGGGCGCTGTACCCGTAGAGAATGGCGAAAGCCACTATGGCAATGACCAGCGCTCTCCAGCTGATCAGACTGCCTGCAAGAATGCCCAGGAGGAAGAGCCACATGGCGAAAATGTAAGCCTCCGCTGGGCTGAGATGACCGGCTGCCAGTGGTCGATGTGGCTTATTGATCCTGTCGATATTGATATCGAAATAGTCGTTTATGGCGTTTGCCGCGGCTGCCATCAATGATCCGGATGCCATGGCCAGCAGGACATTCCTCATTGGTTGAATGGATCCGGCGATGAAGGCGCCCATGAAGATGGAGAGACCTCCGATCACCACATTGACAGGCCGCGTGAGCAAGAAGTATGCTTTAATTCGGTGCATGCGTCATCCTGAAATAAAGGCGTAAATATAAGGTGCGAAGATGAGAATGTCAAGATTAAAACTTGTTGACAAGCCGCACATGGACCAGACCGTTCGTGAGGCTGCGTCCTTTGGCAAGGCCGTAGTCCACACCAATGATCCCGAGCCGGGTATCGAGCCTGATGCCGAAACCGTAGCCGAACTTGTATTCCTCCTTTTTCTCGTTCGAAAGCTGTTTCCGCGAATAGTAACCACTGTCCAGAAATATGAACGCGCGCGAGAGAGGTGAGAGCAGATACCGGTATTCGATATTGGTCCACGCGATCTGCGACCCCGAAAACTCATCCTCCCGAAATCCGCGCAAAGACTTGCTTCCTCCGAAACGGTACATGTCGCTGATATCTATTCGCCCTTCTCCTGCAGATACTTGCCTCCCGTGCATCTCCACGCTGAAAACCTGCCATTTCAGGAATGGGATGAGAAGCGCCACATCGAGAGTGATTCTTTGCCGGTTGAATGATGCATCGTTCGATACGTCTGCTTGCGTGGATGCATCTGTTTTTTTCCTGCCAAATTCGAATGTCGTGCTGTAGAAAATGCCCCGATCCGGATTGATCAGATTCGTCCTGGTATCGTATCGTAATCCCATGTTCAGGAGCCAGCTGCTGCTTTTGGGAATATTGAACAGAATCGATCCGAGGGAGTCCGGTGTGACCTTTTCGTTGCCCACATCAGCGAAAAGCGTCAGATTATCCGCAATGGGGAGGGACATGTCGAATTTCCAGTTCCGCTGAATGTAGCTGGTATCCTGTATCAGCTGTTCAAAAGAGGCGCCGGCATGAAACGGGACGTTGAGTATCCATGGCTCCAGATACCTGAATCTGAGCTGCTGCGTCTCCTGATCCTTTTTCTCCCAGTATGTATCGATCTTTCTTCCTGTTCCCAGGAAATTGGCCAGCGAGACGTCGATCAGTCCGGTGAAGTAACCCTTCCGGTCATTTGTGCCCGGATTGTAACCGATGACGCCGTCCACGTCGTTCATGCTGCCTTCTGTGAGGCGAATGATGAGTTCGGTCTCTCCCTTTTCATTGATCAGAATACCCGGTTCCTCAACATCCTTGAAAAAGCCAAGTTTAAGAAGTCTCGCAGGGATCTTGTCGATCCTGGATTGCGCGTATTTGTCTCCGGGCTTGATGCGGATCTCGCGAAGGATTACATCGGCGCGCGTGGTTGCATTGCCTTCAATCCGGATGCGATCGATTCTGGTCGCCGGTCCGGGATCGATGGTGATACAGGCGATCAGCGAATCTTTTCGTCCGAGTACCAGACTGTCGATCTCAATGCGCGCGAAGGGATAGGCTCGCTCCTCAAAATAATCCAGAATACGTTCGATGTTGGCTGAAATGAGCGCGTCAGGATCTGCTCCACCCCGCAGGTCGAGCAATGATTCCACTTCATTCACATTGAACCGGTGGGGTTCATTGATCACGATGGAGATCTTGTCGAAATGTGACATTGCGACAGATGTTGAATCATCTCCAGCTGAAACTGCCCGAACGAACAGAATCAGAAGGATGGTCACATGTGGGCAGAGCGGTTTCATTATAAGAAAGATGTAACATTTTGACAAAAAAACAAGCATTTTCTGGAATTATGTGTTAAAAAAATAATCATTTTCTTCTTGCAATTATCTGAAATGAATACTAATTTATGGTCGGAGGATCAATATGGATATTATTGCGACACTGGGGCCTGGATCAAGAGACAGAATCGTGGAGATCATGGAGGCGGGAGCCACTGCCTTCAGGATCAACTGTTCCCACTCGACCCTGGAGGAGATATCGTACTGGCTGGTTGATCTGGAAAAAGCGTACAAAAAAACAGCGGCAGCGCTTCCGGTATGGCTGGATTTACAGGGGGCCAAGATGCGAATCGGGAAACTCAAAAGGCCGGTGTCGATCCACAAGAATGAAGTGGTCACATTTACGAACAGTTTCGGCCAGGTGGATGAAGAGATCCCTGTGCCGCACCCGGCGGTTTTCGGCAGGATCAAGAATAATGATGAGATCTTTCTTAATGACGGAAAGATCATTCTGAAGATCATCGAGACGCAGGATGACATGTTCAAGGCAAAAGCACTGACCGATGGCCAGCTCAGTTCATTCAAGGGATTCAAGAAGGATGGCCTTGAGGCAGAAATGCGCGAACCATTCCAGCGGGATCTCGCATTCATACAACATACGAATGGCGTCGATTACGTCGGATACGCGGTCTCGTTTGTTCAGAGCGCTGCCGAGATCAATCTGATCCGGCGGTACACCGCGGACCGTCCCGTAGCGGCGAAGATCGAGAGATCAAAGGCCTTTGAAAATCTTATCGATATCGCCGATGTATCGGACAGTATGTGGCTTTGCAGAGGCGACCTCGGTGTCGAAGCCAATGTATATAATCTTTTCCATTATGAAAAGAAATTCATACAGGTGCTGGAACTCGTGGATAAACCGCTGATCATCGCCGGGCAGGTTTTGGAGAACATGGTCTCTCATCCGTACCCATCGCGCTCGGAGATATCCCATCTCGGGTATTTGATGGAAAACGGGTATACCGGACTGGTCTTGTCCGACGAAACAGCCGTTGGCAGCTATCCGGTGGAAGCTGTCGAATTTTGCAGTGACTATTTCGAATATATAACACGTTGATCATATGAATTTACACGAATATCACGCTAAACAGATCTTTTCGAAGAACGGCATCGCGATTCCGGATGGCGCCATGGCTAATGACGCCGGCAGCGTCGAACGCGTCGCAAGGGAGCTGAATGCTCCGGTGGTCCTCAAACCACAGATGCGTTTCAAGAAGCGGGGAAAGCTCGGTATCATCCGGTTTGTCGATAGCGCGGAAGGGGCTCGCCGCGAAGCGGACGTGCTTTTCGGGACAGAGGTGAAGGGTGAAAAGATCAGGATCATTCTGGTGGAGAAACAGGTGTCCATCGATCAGGAATACTATCTCGCCGTGACTGTTGATTACTCGAAAGCGTGCCCTGTGATCATTCTGAGTCGCCGCGGTGGTGTGGATATCGAAGAGTTGTCGGAGAAGAGTCCCGAAGATATCCTCAGGCTACACGTGAATATCGTGGACGGATTGAGCAAGGATCACCGTGAGAAGATCAGGGATTTCCTCGGGGATGATATGCTCGATATTGCTGAAAAACTTTATGGGATATTCCGGGACTGTGATGCGGAGCTCGTTGAAATCAATCCGCTGGTCCGGACCACCGAAGACGACCTGATCGCTGTGGATGGTGTGCTGAATGTGAATGGAGACTCTGTTTTTCGCCATCCGGAACTGACGTCCTATGTCCGGGATATTGAAGCAGCCGATCCCGTCTCCCTGAAAGCGGCGGAAAACAGCTGGACCTATATCGACCTTCCGGGCGACATCGCGATACTCTCCAGCGGCGCGGGATTGACCATGACGATACTCGATTTGATCCATTTCGCCGGAGGACGCGCTGCCAACTTTCTGGACACGGCTCAGATCGATGAGAACGGGATCTATCAGGCCTTTGAACTCTTGTGCAGCGCGAAGCCCGCCGGCGCAATACTCGTGAATATTTTCGCCGGTCTGAATCGCTGCGACAGCCTGGCTGCGGGAATCCGGCGTTACATCGAAGATCACCGGGTTGAGACACCCCTGGTCATTCGCATGGTCGGCAACGGCGAGGATGCGGGGCACAGGATACTCGAGCGGGCCGGCATTCGTGTATATCAGGACCTCGAAGCAGCGGTCGAACAGGTTGTCAAACTGGCGGGAAATTCATGAGCATCATCGTAAACGCACATACCCGGTTGCTCGTTCAGGGGATCACCGGTGAGGCGGCGCAGCATCATACCGGACTTATGCGGAGTTATGGGACAACCATTGTCGCGGGTGTCCGTCCGGGCGCAGGCGGGAGCACTGTGTCCGGTGTGCCGGTATACGATACTGTGAAAGAGGCAATGGATGAAAAGGAGATCAACACATCCATACTCTTTATACCCGCAAAGGTGATGAAATCCGCGGCAGCAGAAGCCATTGAAGCGGGTATCAAGACACTTGTGATGGTGTCCGAACATGTGCCGCTGCATGATACCATGGAGATCATTGCAAGAGCAAATGACGCCGGTGCAACGGTGATCGGACCCAATACGCCCGGGGTGATATCGCCACCTGACAAGTGCAAGGTCGGGTTTGTTCCATCGCAGTATTACATACCGGGCCCGGTCGGTGTGGCATCGAGAAGCGGCACGCTGACCTATGAGATTGTGTCCCGTTTGACAAAGGCGGGCATCGGCCAGAGCAGCTGTGTGGGGATCGGAGGAGATCCGGTAGTGGGGACGCCGTTCCCGCGCATTATCCGCCTCTTCGAGGAGGATGACGATACGAAAATGATTTTGCTCATCGGCGAAATCGGCGGCAGCATGGAGGAAGAGGCTGCTGAACTCGTGTCGCAGGGGATCGTAAAGAAACCGGTCGTCGTCTACCTGGCAGGACGGACAGCGCCCGAAGACAAGAAGATGGGACATGCCGGCGCGATTATTGCACGGGGCAGGGGGACTATTCAGAGCAAACTCAACGCCTTTAAGCAAGCCGGCATACCGGTGGCAAAGGTCCCGGGCGAGGTTGTGCATTTGATACAGGAGTTTATTGATGGATAAGAAACATTGAGCAAGGAGCTGAACATGCATGTTTGCAAGAGACTTACAACGTTAATCATCATCACCGGCATGTTGACGGGTGCAATTGGCGCGTATTCTGCGGAGGAAGCATTGACGATCGCTGTCCTTGACTTTAAGGATAACTCGCCACTGGCGTCCGAAGATTTGCAGCCGCTGCAGCGTGGCGCCGCGGATGTCGTCATCACCACATTGTCTGAAGTGCGAAGCCTGAAAATCGTTGAGCGATCCAGAATACAGGCGGTATTCGATGAAATCGCTTTGGGGCAATCCGGCATGCTCGATGAGAGCTCGATACAGGAGGTGGGGAAACTGCTCGGCGCACACTATCTCGTACTCGGCAGTTTCATGAAAGGATTCAAAAAAGACATACGTTTCGATTGTCGCATCGTAGAGACAGAGACGGGATTGACTGTCAAAGCGGAAGAGATCTCCGGAAAGCTCGATGATTTACTCTCCCTGATGAACAAGCTCGGTGTGAAGATCATCAGGGATCTGGATTTGAAGTTGAACGCCTCGGAGAAAAAATCGATCGATCAGTTGAAGAATGCATGCTCTCAGGAACTGATGATGGACTATTTCAGGGCACTGGAATTGATTGAGCAAGAGGACTACAAGAACGCGGATATGCTGCTGACAAAGGTTCGGAAAGGCTGTCCGGAATTCAAAAAGGTGGTTGCCGTACAGCAGGAGATGCGGCGATCATTGTTAGAGAAATTAAGAAAAAAATAGAGTAGACTGGATTTCCAATGAATAAAATTTTGATTATACTTGTGTTGGTCAATCTGGTCGTCAATTGCGCGACGACAAGCGGGCCGCGAAGCAGTGAAACCTTCAAGCAGGATGCCGTTGAATTGAAGCGCCAGCTGAAAGCGAATCCCGGGGATGCCGCCGTGCTGAGAGATATCGGCGTCCTCTGCTATGAGAACAACTATCATTCACTGGCATTGAAATATCTGGTCCGGGCGTTCAAGGCAGATATGAATGACGCGAAAACAAACGCCTATTTCGGGCTCGTGCTCGAAGCCCTTAAAAAAGAACCGCTGGCATTGCGCATATACAAGAGATTTGCCAGGTTTCCCGTGGGCTCCATGTTTCGCGACGTGATGGAGGGCAGGTACTATCTGCTGGTTAAGAACCGGATGCAAAATGATGTCAAGAGCCGTATCGCTGCTGCAGATGGCAGCCGCATGCAACCGGAGGCCGTCGCCGTGTTCCCTCTGGAGTATAAAGGGAGAAACCGGGAATATGCATCCATGGGACGGGGGTTGAGCGAGATGATCATCACCGATTTAAGCAGTGTGCCTGATTTGACGCTGATCGAGCGGGTTCGGATACAATCCATGCTGGATGAAATGCAGCTCGGAGAGAGCGGGATTGTGGACCAATCGACTGCGCCGCAATACGGGAAAGTGGTCAGTGCCGGGAAAATGGTCCATGGCTCGTTCAATGTCAGGAACGGCAGAGAACTTCTCATCGATGTCGCCTTGTGGGATGTCATCAAGCAGAGATTCCCTGAATTTGAGAACAAAGAGGAGTCCCTGAAAAATTTCTTCGTCGTAGAGAAGGCCATTGTGTTCGACCTCATCGATGCATTGGAAATCGAATTGACTCCTGTACAGCGCGAAAAGATCATGCGGGTTCCCACGAAGAATTTGAACGCTTTTCTCGCGTATTGTAATGGACTGGAAAAAGAGGATACGGGCGACTACAAGGGCGCCGCACGCTATTTTCAGAAGGCTGTGAAAATGGATCCAGGATTCAAGCAGGCCGAAGCCCGTGCGCGAACCAGCAGCGCCATCCAGTTGTCGTCTCAACCATATCAATTGAGAATGGCGGACAATAGTGGCGCTGACGTGCCGTCGTCGGGAGCTACCCAGCCAATTATCCAGGACATCGTTGTCGACCGTTACAGTAAGTTGTCAGTAAATACGAGGTCCAGTCTCGTGCCGGGACAAGACAGCCGGAAATCTGCTGAGGAAGCACAAAAGTCGGGATCCGAATATTTCCAGGAATTGCCTTTGCCGCCTCTGCCTCCCCCGCGTTAGTATCGGTGAGAACAGAGTGGCTAAAACAGAACAGGATACTATGATGAGGATACTTTTTATATTAATTTACAGTTTAATCGTTTTGCTTCCGGGGCTTGGAGCGCAGACGGCTCCCAATATATCGCAGGTCGGAATCTGGAATGAAGAATCGATATATTCCGTGGACGTTTATGGAAGCTTTGCCTATGTGGGCAACGACAACGCGATGCACATTCTGGATATAAGTGATCCCGCGGCTCCGGCAGCGATTGCCACCCTCAGCAGATCGTGGGAGATCGAAGAAATCATCGTGATCAACGATTA
>JAZBPW010000061.1:0-16129 GCA_036351795.1 Candidatus Zhuqueibacterota bacterium
ATATGTCCGTCCGCCGATGTCTAAAGCGACCACGGCCAGCGCCTCGTCCATGGGATAGACGAAATAGCCCGCACGGTTGATGCCTTTCTTATCGCCTAACGCTTTTTTGAATGCCTGGCCCAGCACGATCCCAATATCCTCGACAAGATGATGCTGATCCACGTGCGTATCGCCCTTCGCTTTAAGGGTGATATCGAACAGACCGTGTTTGGCAAATGACTCCAGCATGTGAGCCAGAAAACCGATGGTCGTGCGAATATCCGCATTGCCCACACCATCGATGTTCAGCGCCACGCTGATATCCGTCTCCCGGGTCTTCCTGCTGATCTCAGAATGTCTCATGGAGGATCTCCGCGATTTCGTTCACTGAATTGAGTGTGTGTACAGCGCCATGTGTCCTGAACAACTGTGACTGATTGTCCCTGGAAACATGACCGGTCAGCACGCCGACCGGCATAATGCCTGCCGCTTTCGCCGCCATAATATCGTCTATGGTATCGCCCAGATAGACGGCGCTGCGTACATTCAAGTGGTCCAATGCGAGCAGAATACCATCCGGATGGGGCTTGCCTCTCTCCACGGGTGTATCCTCCATGGCGATGAGGACGGAGAAATATGACGCCGCGTGATTGCGTTTCAGAACATACTCAGCCTCTGCCCGCGGCCTGCCGGTGACGATGCCGAGTGCGTAATCTTTCTCTAGCCGCGCCAGCAGCTGTTTTTCTGGAAGCCACTCCTCGTCGTTAATGAGGCCGTTGTCATTCTCTCCAAGGTAATACGACTGAAACCTGTCGATAATCTCCTGCCTGGCCACATACAAGCCCAGTTCTTTCAACACAGCTCCGGTGAGATCCCAGTCGTTGTTCAGTCCGCCACGGTTCTTGTATCCGGATATAGTGTCGAAACAAATCTCTTTTCCGGAAAAATGCACCACTGTACGCTGTATGGCGACGCGATAGGAGGCACTGACATCCACCAGCACACCGTCCATGTCGAACAGGATTGCCCCGGGCCTGATCATGACGATGCCACGTCACCCAGAATCTTTAAAAATGTATCGTTTTCTTCCCTGGTTCCCACACTCACCCGGATGTAATCCTTCAGTCTTTCGCCGCCCAGATATCTGAGCAACACCCCGCGCTTGTATATCGATTCGTGCACATCCTTTGCCTGTTTCCCTGCAATGGAAAACAGGATGAAATTTGTATGCGACTCCACCACATGGATCCCGTCCATGGCCTGCATGTTTTTGATAAGACGGTCTCTCTCATCGATGATCTCATCCGCCAGCCGGTCCACAACGTGATGATTGCGCATCAGTACCTCGCCGGCGATTTGTCCCAGGATACCAACCGAAAAAGGCAGCTTCGCTTTTTCGATATCCGCTGCAAGCCGCGGCACGGCCATCAGATACCCCAATCGCAATCCTGCCAGGGAAAAGGCCTTGGAGAATGTCCTGAGTATGATGATGTTCTCATGGTTTTGCATCAGCGGCAGCGCCGAATCCCTGTGAAATTCGAAGTAGGCCTCATCGATCACGATCGGTCCCTCGAAATTATCAGCGATCTCCCTGATGTCGTTCATCGTCATCACCGTTCCTGTGGGCGCATTGGGATTGGCGAAAATGATCAGATCGACGTCGGCGGCATGCTTCACGATGGATGACACGTTGAATGAGAGATCTTCGCGTAAGGGAATATCCATCACTCCTAGTCCGGAGATCTTCGCGACCCGTGTGTAGACGGAGAAGCCGGGCGATACCACCAGTATCTTGTCTCCGGCATTGCAAAAGGCGGCGAGCACGGCCTGGATCAGTTCGTTCGACCCATTGCCGGCGATGATGCCCTCTGCCGGATGGCCGGTATATGCTGCGATCGCCTCGTGAAGCGCCTGCGGACGGTTTGCCGCGTAGCGGTTGAAGTGCCATTCGTTCAATCGATTGAGTATTTCATCCTTGAGATGCTGCGGAACATCGAGCGGTGACTCGTTCTGATTGAGTTTTATGACCGAGTGATCCTGCAGCACATAATACTCTTCCAGCGCACGAACCGAATCTTTTGCCTGTATCATAAAACGACCTTTCGAATATCATATTCCAGAATATCTGTTGCACCATATTTTTTCAATTTGGGCACGAGCTTAACGACATCGCTCTTTTTCACTGCCGCCTTCACAGCGTATCCACCATCACCGTGCAACGGCGATACGGTTGGGGAGCGCATGCACGGAAGTATTTTAATAATCTCATCGAAATTATCTTTCGGAACATTCATTTCCAGCATCACGCGCGACCGTGCGTCCATCACCGCCTGAAAGAGCATCTTCATCTCTTCGATCTTTTCATTTTTCCACGGATCTTTTAACGCCGATCTGTTGGCGATAAAGCGTGTTGTCGATTCAAGCAATGTATCAATGATATGCAGATTATGTTCCTTGAGCGTCCTGCCGGTAGAGGTGTTGTCGATGATCATGTCCGCATCTTCCGGCGGAAACACCTCTGTAGCGCCAAATGTGCGCATCAGAATGAAGTCATACTTGTTGCGCTTCAGGTACCGGCGTGCGATATGCTCGTACTCAGAAGCGACAACGATACTCCGTTGTTTCAAGTCCGCATTACGCAGGTTTTCCGGAACGGCGGCAACAATTTTCACCCTGTCAAATCCAAGATCCAGGATCTCCTTCACATTGGCATCGGTCTCCTCGATCCAGTCGTGTCCGGTGAATCCGATGTCGTGCGACCCCAGCTCCACCAGTTTGGCGATGTTCTGCGGCTTCATGATCTTCGCCTCGATTTCAGAATCCTCAACACGGGGAATATAGACCCTGTCGGCGGTTTCCACACCGAATCCGGCTTCGTTCAGCAGCTGGATCACATTGGTGTAAATCCTGCCCTTGGGTATTACCAGTTTCAAATGTTCCATTTAAGGCTCTCCAAAAAGAATAAACACAAATATGTCAAAAAATTGGGTAAAAATCAACCGAATTATTGGGAAGTGAGTGGTTTTTTTGACAGGATAACAGGATTTACCGGATGATGCATCCGGAACATGCTCTTTATTCTATAAGCGGTATAGTGAACGTCATCCTCGCGAAGCCGAGGTACGAGCGGGGTTGAGGCAAGATTTGACAGGATTACAGGATAAAACAGGATTTGCTTGGTACTTACTTTACATCGTGTCAATCCTGTTATCCTGTCTGGCTTTTTAAAAAGCGCATCGCATGAATGCGATGCACTCCAACGTGCTTCGTGTTTTCTGTGGTAAAAAAAGGGTCTTCATGTCCTAAAACGCTCTCTCCAGCACCATCTCTTTGAATTCATCGCGGAAACCGATCTTTTTCAGGACCGGCGCAACGGTTGTATTGCGCACGGGTTCGCCGTTCCAGGTCTCCACCTTCACGGATCTGATGCGGCGCCAGCCGGGGGGATCCTCCAGCAGACGGGGAAGCAGCGCCAGCGAATCCTCTGTCTCGGACGCCGTCAGGTCGCGCAAGGGGGTCAGCCGTGATCCATTGGCTTCCACCGCAATGAGCGGTAAGCCGTTACGAATGATCAGCCAGTTATTGGGATGCCGCAGGAATCGCCAATCCCGGCGCAGCGGATGCAGCAGCGGCAATGGCGAAGCCGCGCCGTACAGGTTCGCCGGATCGCAGGCATTGATGAGCACCATTTCACTCGCATCGGAATTCTTCTCCTGGCTCAGCTGCATCAGCCTGTGCGCCGCCTGTGGCAGCGCGAACTGCAGTCCGGAGAATCCCTTCACAAAGTAGCCGCGACGGATCTCGCCACGCCACTCGAGCCGGGTGAGTACAGTGTATACGCGGTACCACGGATCAGGCCAGCCCTCCAGATCGTAGAGCTCGCGGCAGATCAATCCGTAACGCGCCATGATCTGCATGGCGATGATTTCCGCGGAATCGGCCGCTTTGGCATCCGCTGATGGAATGAGGCTCCATCTTCCGGTAGTGTAATGCGAATAGGCGCGGTTCAAACGGACCTTGTAGCGCTGTCTGCCCCGGGGAAGGGCACTGCGCGTCTCGTCCGCCAGCGCCAGCGGTCTGCCGCTTCTCACCGCGGAATAAGAATCATTGCTTACCTCGCCCCGCCAGATCATCTGCCAGAGTACGGGAAGACATGCAGATGGAGCGAGTCCGCTTTCTGATGCAATGTCACCAAGAAAAGATGCGCCCCTCTGCTCCAGCGCGGCACGGATGATACCGGCATCTGTCGACTCCTTCGCCTCTTCCATTTTTTCCCGGTGCAATGGATGGAAGTGGTCCAGCGACTCCCTGTATGTGAAAACGATATTCCCGAATTCACCGCTTCCCCCCGGCGTTCCGTACCAGACGATCTCCCCGCTGCGGCTCAATTCATCGATCATCTGCGGGGAAAAATCTTTCAGCCGCCTGGTAAGGATTTCATTCTCCCAGACCTCCGCCGGCAGCGGCGCGCCCTGGAACATCTCAAACAGCTGCATTATACCGTTCATTCCCTCCAGACCGGTTGTCCCTGCCCGATGCTGCCAGCGCAGCAGGAAGTCCACATACTGCGCCGTATCGCAGGGCTGTGCCTCGCGGCGCTGCTGCCTGAGTGTTACTTTGCGTATATACTGTACATTCTCCGGATGCGCCCAGTATGTCGTGTCCTCCATGGATAGTTCAACGATCTCCTGGTTTTCATGCAACGTATTTAAAACTTCCCGTAAATCCGGGTTATCTACCGGATAGCGATGGGCTATCTCCTCTTCTGTCACCAGCGCGCGATACACAATGAATCGCGAGATGACTCGCTCCAATGCGGCAAGCCGATCATGCCTTTCTGAGATATATTCTTCCGGCAGATGCGCTGCCGCCGGTACCGGTTCCGGAATGCCGGTCGTATTCAAAATTACGCGATCTGAAAACAGATCACCCGATGAAAACGCATCCCGGTACACAGCATAATCCCCGGGTACAATCCAGCGCTCCGGTTCTTCTGCATTCGGCAGTACGATCCCGACAATACGCATCGTACCGTTCAGCTCCTTGATAAGATCACCGGTATCCGCCTCGATTCTCTCCTCAATTTCATTGCGGGTCAGATCGCCGGACCGGCGCAGCAGTTCCACCAGCTCCGCCGCCGTTCTGGCCCTGTATCCTTCCGCACGCGACTGGAGCCGTCCGTCCACTTCCGCCACCGCATCCTGCCGCAGCAATTTCCCTGCAGCGCCGGGATACAACAACTGCTGCAATTGTTCCACATCCAGGGCATCTGCACCTGATGCCTGCATTTTCGGTTCGTCGTAATCGTACATGTATGCTGCCATGAACTCGAACATCAGCGAGGATACGAAGGGCGACGGCTGCGACGCCCTCCTGACATGGAGCCTGATCTCCCCCGATTCGAGCCGGGCCAGAAATCTCTTCAACACATCCATGGCCAGGTAATCCTGCAGGCTCTCGCGATAGGTCTCGGTGACGATGGGAAAAGACCGGTATTCTCTGGAAATCTCGAGCAGGTCACGCGCGCGCATGCGCTGCAGCCACAGCGGTGCACGTTTCCCGGGTTTGGGTCTCGGGATGAGCATGGCGCGATTGGCATTCTGACGAAATCGCAATCCAAAGAAAAAGGAGTTACCCAATTCTTCGATTACTGCCTCCTGGAGATTCTCAGATGTTACGCTGAGGATGACTTTCATGATCTCGTCCAGATCCTCTGATGTAAATCGAAAGAGTATGCCGGCGTCCGAATGATGCGATTCCGGCGCAATACCCCATCTGTCCCGGAAACGGTTCAGTATCGCCAGCAGCCATGGGAGATGGAACCTGCCGCCGTACGGAGTGAGAATGGCGACACGCATGTCGCCCAGATCATCGCGAAAGCTCTCGATCAGCACAGTCTCGTCATCCGGAATGATCCCGGTCTCTTCCTGCATATCTTTGAAATAGTGATACAGGTTCAGCGCGGCGGCGTCGTCCAGATCCGAATTCCGCTTCATCCACTTCAGACAGTTCGACCGGTTATCCAGCCGTTTCTTCACCTCCCGGCAGAACGCCCCGGCGGCCTCGCCGAAATGCGGATCGCGATAATAGAATTCTCCCTTCCAGAACGGCATGCGCGACACCTCTCCGGGGGCCGGTGCCACGATGACGCGATCGTGCGTGATCTCCACGATGCGCCAGCTGTTTGTGCCCAGAGTGAAGACCTCACCAAGCCGCCGCTCGTAGACGAATTCCTCCTCCAGCTCGCCGATCCTTGTCACATTATCCTGAAGATAGCATCCGAACTGACCGGTATCCGGTATGGCGCCGCCGCCGAATATGGCGCTCCGCTGCGTGCCCGGCAGCGGATAAAGTATTTGATTTACGCGATCCCATGAGACGCGCGGCTTGAGGTCCTTGAATGTATCCGACGGGTATTGTCCCGAGATCATTTCGAGTACGCTGATCAGGCTCTCGTAAGGCAGCTCCTGATAGGGCCAGGCGCATCGGACCAGATTGTAAACCTCAGCGGTCTTCCAGGGACGGATGGCGACCATGGCGATGATCTGCTGCGCCAGAATATCCAGGCAGTTGCGCGGTATGCGTATCGGCGCCACGTCCCCCTGCTTCATGGCGCGCGTCAGTACCGCCATGTCCAGGAGGTCGGCGCGCGTTTTCGGCAGAAAACGTCCCATGCTCGTTGATTTGAACAGATGCCCGGCTCTTCCAACCCGCTGAAGTCCACGAGCGACCGATTTCGTGGATTCCACCTGACAGACCAGATCGATGGCGCCCATATCGATGCCGAGCTCCAGCGTTGCCGTGGCCACCAGTGCAGGGATCTCTCCTTTCTTCAGTTGTCCTTCGATCTCCTTACGGACGCTTTTGGAAATACTGCCGTGATGGGCGCGTGCCAGCTCGTAGCCGGCGCGATCGTTAATCTCCGATGTGATACGTTCGGCAGCGGCTCGGTTGTTGGTGAAGATCAGCGTGCTGCGATGCGCCTGGATCAATTCCAGCAGCTTGTTGTAGATGTCCGGCCAGATCGTGTTCTCGGGCAGACTCTTGAAATCATCCACAGGCGAGACGATCTTCAGATCCATGTTTTTACGCATGCCGGCATCCACGATGGTCACCGGCCTGGCTGTGTATGAGGTCTTTCCCTCGTCACCGGATATTTGATAACCGCCCATGAAGCGGGCGATCTCCTCCAGCGGATTCTGTGTGGCGGAGAGACCGATGCGCTGAAAATGCGAATCCGCCAGATATTGAAGCCGCTCGAGCAGAATGCTCGTGAATGTGCCCCGCTTGTTGTCCGACAGCGCGTGGATCTCGTCCAGAATGACGTATTTGACGGATGTCAACATCTTCTGCGGTCTCGTGGAGGTGAGTAACAGATGCAGCGATTCCGGCGTGGTGATCAGAATGTGCGGCGGATCCTTGATCATCTGCTCGCGTTCTTTCTGCGTCGTATCTCCTGTACGTACCGCAACCCGGATTTGCGGCAGGTGTTCACCGCTCACGTCAGCCTGGCGCTGCAGATCGGCGAGCGGCTGTTCCAGATTTCTTTCAATATCATAATTCAACGCCTTGAGCGGAGAGATGTAGAGCGTATGCACGCCGCCGTCGATCTCGCCGGCGAGCAAGCCTTCGATCAATCGATGGATGCAGACCAGAAAGGCAGCCAGCGTCTTTCCCGAACCGGTGGGTGATAATATAAGCGTGTGCTCCCCCCTGAAGATGGGTGGCCAGCCCGATAGCTGAGGCGGTGTAGGAGAATCGAAAGAGCTCCTGAACCACGACCTGATGATCGGATGAAATTCATCGATGATGTGATTTTTCCGGGCAGTCATAGGCGATTGGTGATCAGAGCCTGAACCAGCTTTCAACATCCGTTGTTTCGCTCATATCATTTTCGATATGATGATACTCGTTCGTACAGGAAGAATAATGATAGTCCGCGGACCACGTCTCATGATTCAACGCGATCTCCCCGATCGCATGCGTGATATAGGTCAATTCATCATTTGTCAGCGTCGGATGCAGTGACAGCCGCACCCAACCGGGTTTGGCGGAGAGATCGCCGTGGTCGATCTTGTCCGTGATCTTTCGCGATCGTCTCGGACCGATATGCAGCAGATAATGGCCATAGGTACCGGCGCAGGAACATCCGCCGCGCACCTGGATCCCAAACCTGTCGTTGAGCAGCTTCACCATCAGATTGAAATGGATATTCTCGATGTAGAAAGAGATGATCCCCAGCCTGTCTATGATATTATCGGCGAGAATGTGCAGACCCGGGATTTTCAACAGCTCGTCGAAGGCGATGGGTATCAGCTCCTCCTCCCTGGCCAGTATTTTTTCCACGGACATTTCCTCTTTGAGTTCGATGCAGAGTGCAGCGCGGATGGACTGCAGGAATCCGGGCGTACCGCCATCCTCCCGGGCTTCGATGTTGTTGACGAACTTATGTTGTCCCCAGGGATTGGTCCAGTCAACTGTACCGCCACCAGGGTGATCCGGCACTTCGCGTTCATACAATTTGGAGTCGAAGATCATAACACCTGATGTACCGGGTCCGCCCAGGAATTTGTGTGGAGAGAAGAAGATAGCGTCCAGTTTCTGCGCCGGATCGTCGGGATGCATGTCGATGTCCACATAAGGCGCCGATGCGGCAAAATCCACGAAACAGTAGCCACCGTGCGCGTGCATGATGCCGGCGAGTTCATGGTAGGGCGTCTGAACACCGGTGACGTTGGAGCAGGCTGTGAAACTTCCGATTTTCAGCTTCCGCGATTTATACTTTCTCAATGCCTTTTCCAGCTGGCATGGATCCACAAGTCCATCCCTGTCAGGTTTCAAAGCGACCACATCGGCCAGTGTCTCCATCCATGATGTCTGATTGGAATGGTGTTCCATATGCGAGATGAAGACAACGGGCTTCAGCTCATCCGGCAGGCAGATATACGATTTCAGCTGCTCGGGAACGGAGAGACCGAGGATGCGCTGAAACTTGTTCACCACAGCCGTCATGCCGAATCCGGCGGTGATGATCACGTCATTTTCGCCGGCATTAACATGCGATTTGATTTTCTTGTGCGCCAGGTGATAGGCGCGCGTCATCGAGGTGCCGGTGACGCTGGTCTCTGTATGCGTATTCCCTACGAAGGGACCGAAAGTTTCGGCAATCCTGCGTTCGATTGGCCCATACAGCCGGCCGCTGGCGACCCAGTCCGCATATACAATCTCTTTGTCTCCGTATGGTGTTCGAAATGGTTCCCGATGGCCAATGGTGTTTTTTCGGAAAATATCGAAATACTGTTCCAGACTGCTCATTTTTCTCCTGAATCGTTCCTGATAATATTATTTTATTTTTTCTGTTTCACGATCTCGTGATGCTGGCGCACTTTAACGATTGAGTCGGGGGGGTAGATGCCCGACAGCAATGCGCCTGCGTAGACGATGGTGCGTACACCGATGATGGTTCCGGGATTCAGAACCGCATTGCAGCCGATCTCCGCCTCATCTCCGATGATAGCCCCCAGTTTTCGCAATCCCGTCGCGATCCTGCGGTCTCCATCTTTCACCCAAACGGCTTGTCCATCGAGACGCACATTCGCGGTTTTGACGCCCGCACCAAGATGTGCTCTCCACCCGAGAATGGAATCGCCCACATAGTTGAAGTGCGGAACCACTGCCTCATCGAACAGGATGCTGTTCTTGATCTCGGTGTTGCCGCCGATGCGGGCGCCGCTGCCGATGATCACGTTTTCGCGGATGAACGCCGACGCGAATACGCGACAATTATTGCCAATCCAGACCGGCCCGCGGATCACGGCGCCATCTTCCACGATGGTATTCTCACCAATATATACATCGCCGGTGATGCGCGCGCCTGGTTCCGCGTTTCCCTGTATTCCGCTTTTCAGGTTCACGTTCAGATATGCTGCGATACCGGCCACAGCCTCCCAGACATATGCGGCGTCATCGAATATGGAGCGGCACGGGCATTTCGACAGATCGAACAATGCGCTGGCGGACAGCGTATTATTTTTTCTTGAAATATGTATTTTCAATCCATCCGAAATTTAGGACAACATGCAATGAAACACATATTATGAAAAGAAAACCGCCCAGCGGGTGGATTTTATCGAATACAGCTCGATCAATCATATCGCGAATGACGACGGTGATCATGATCCAGATCAACAGGACAACGAGTATGATATTAACGATTTTCAGCGCCTTCTGATTTTTCATATTTCCTTCCGGTGATTGAATGAATGTCCGCATCTAATATAAATCCAGGCGATCAGAATGTCAAGAAAAAACTCTTTGGCATAATTCATTTTGATTTACAGGGGGGAATTGCTATATTTGGAGGAGACAGGAGACAAGTTGGGACGTAGAACACCGTGTCATCTCTCGACTCCCGCTCGAGATGACAGGCTCTATGCTCATCAATCTCTGAGGACATTTTCCTTAGCATTTGCGGAACTACATTCTTTTATTATGATACTCAGCCTTTTACAAATCGAAACCGATGCGGAGGCTGTTTTCGTCGAACGGCCGAACAGATTTCTGGGGATCGTGGATATGGTTGCACCTGAAAAAACTAAAAACATCGAGGTGCACGTGCACGATCCAGGGCGTTTGACAGACCTGCTCTATTCCGGCAACCGCGTGCTGATCCGCCGGGCGGCCAATCCGAAACGAAAGACACAATGGGATCTCATCGTCGCGCGGCATGAGGAGGAATGGATACTCGTGCACGCCGGTTTCCACCGCAGTATCGTCAGCAGATTGATCGAGAGCGAGGAACACAGCCCATTTGGCAAAATCGCCGGCTATGCGCCGGAAGTGACCGTGGGCCACAGCCGGCTTGATTACCATATCGACAAGGCAGATGGCTCCGCAGTCTGAGTCGAGGTAAAGGGCTGCACCATGTGCGAAGAGGGCATTGCCATGTTTCCGGACGCACCCACGACACGCGGAACACGGCATCTTGAGACGCTGATCGACTTGAAAGAGCGTGGTGAGCCGGCGGCCATCCTGTTTCTGGTGTTCAGGCCGGAAGCCCGATGTTTTTCAGCCAACGGAGAAATCGATGCGCTCTTCGCGGCCACATTCGAAAAAGCGGTGAGACAAGGCATCGACATTTTCCCGCTGCGGTTCGCCTACAGGGATGGATCGATCATCTATCTGGGGCGTCTGCCGCTCTGTGCATGATCGGGCTTATTCTCAAAGCGAGCTTAATCGACAAGGAGACAAATATCAGCAGTGAAAAAAAATGGGTGATCGCCATCAGTGCCATGATCATCGTCATCGCCATCATGCATTACATAACGCCGGTGCAATTGCATCATCTCCACGAGCTGTACCGCGTCTTTTTCTATCTGCCCATCATCTTCGCCGCATTTATTTTTCAGCTTCGGGGCGGACTCATTTCAGCGCTGATCGTGATCATAATCTATATGCCGCATGTGGTTTTTCAATGGGGTGGCGCCTTTCTCCACAACCTCGGCCGGTTTCTGGAAATGATAATGTATCTCGCAGTGGGGCTGGTGGCAGGTATCATTTCCGACCGCGAAAAAAGAGAGCGTCTCCGCTATCAGCGTGCAGCCACAGAACTGGAGGACTCTTATGCTGCGCTCAAGACGCAGTCGGAAAAATTATCCGGGATGGAGGAGCAGCTGCGAACCTCGGAACGGCTGTCGCTTCTCGGCGAGCTATCCGCCAGCCTGGCCCATGAGGTGAGGAATCCGCTGGGCAGCATCTGGGGAGCCGTCGAGATCCTTCAGGAAAAGTTGAGGGGTAATCCGGAACATACCGAATTTCTGTCAATATTGGTGAAGGAGGTGAAACGGCTGAACAAAGTGGTTGAAAACTATCTCTCCCTTGGACGCCAGCCGAATATCGACATACAGCGGCTCGATCTGAAAGATGTGATCAACTCGATCCTTTTCCTTTTTCAGCTCAGGACGGTCCAGAAAAACATTGAACTGAAGACCGATCTGCCGGAAAGGAATATCCTTGTGCGCGGTGACGAGAATCAGCTGCGGCAGATTCTCACCAATTTACTGCTCAATGCCATCGCCGCCATCGGCGAATCCGGGAGCATCACACTGCGTCTCGAAGAAATGGATAACGGCATGCATCACAAGGCCGCCGTCAAACTCTCTGTTTCTGATAGCGGATCCGGGATCAGTAAAGAGGAACTCAATAATATCTTCACCCCCTTCTACACTACAAGAAAAGCGGGGACCGGCCTGGGGCTGAGTATCGTTAAACGCATCGCCGATCAGTATAAATGGAAACTGGAGATCAGCAGCACGCCGGGCACCGGCACCACCATATCGCTGATCATGCCGAAGGAGGAAATCAATGACATCTGACATTCTCTTGATCGATGACGATGAAAGCCTGAATCGCGTGATCTCGTACCAGTTGAGCGAGATGGGCTTTCAGGTGACCACCGCGGTGAAGGGCGAGGAGGGGTTGCGTCTGTTCAGAGAAAAGGATTTCGACATCGTGATATCAGACGTACAGCTTCCCGATATCAACGGCATGGAGGTTTTGAACGCGGTGCGCCTGCTTGACCGGGACGTGGTATTCATCATCATCACGGCATACGGCACCGTGGATAACGCCATCGAAGCAGGACAACTCGGCGCCGACGAGTACCTCACCAAACCGTTTGGTAAAGAGGCGCTGCGTTTCGTCATCGAAAAAGCAATGCGGCTGAGAGAGTTGAAAGCCGAAAACGTACAACTCCGCGGAGAGCTCTATCAGAAATACAATTTCGATAATCTCATCGGAAAGAGCGCCGCCTGGACAGACGTGCTGAAGCTGACCGGACGTGTGGCCGAGAGCGATGCCACCATACTGATCCAGGGCGAGAGCGGGACCGGGAAGGAGCTGATCGCCAGGGCAATCCATTATAACAGTCTGCGAAAAGAAAAGCCATTCGTCACCGTCAACTGTCCCAGCATCCCGGAAAACCTTATGGAGAGCGAGCTGTTCGGACACGTCCGCGGTGCGTTCACCGGCGCCAACAAGGACCGCACCGGGAAGTTCGAGATGGCGGATCAGGGCACCATTTTTCTGGACGAGATCGGCGACATGCGCAGCGACCTGCAGGCCAAGCTGCTTCGCGTGCTTCAGGAGAAGGAGATCGAACGCGTAGGAGATTCGAAGCCACGGCGCGTCGACGCACGTGTCGTAGCCGCAACCAATAAGGATATTGAAGCGCTGGTCAGCACAGGGATTTTCCGCGAAGATCTCTATTACCGGCTGAATGTTGTGACCATACCCCTGCCGCCGCTGCGCGACAGGCGGGAGGACATTCCGTTCCTGGTGGACTACTTCGTCAGTAAATATGCAAAGGGTGAGAAATACAGCGTCTCAGAGAAAGCCATGACGTTCCTGATCGACTACGACTGGCCCGGCAATGTGCGAGAACTGGAGAACGCCATCGAACGCGCCATCGTGATCGCCACCTCAACCGTCATCACTCCGGAGGAGCTGCCGCCCATGTTAAAGCATGTCACACAGGGCATTCTCCGTCCGGCAGCGGCCGGTGACCCGGATAGATCACTGACCCTGGCGGATCTTGAAAGACGCGCCATTGTCGACGCGCTGGACAAGTCCGGCGGAAACCAGACCAAGGCTGCGAAACTGCTGGACATCCCGAGGCATGTGCTGATCTACAGAATGAAAAAGCTGCGGATCAAAGCGTGAGGGTTTTTTAATAAACGCAAAGACGCCAAGAACGCAAAGAAAAAAGTAGCCAGGAGACAGGTTGGAATGCATCGCATTTATGCGATGCGTTTTTCAAATACAGACAGGATAACAGGATCGACAGCATGTGAAATTACAATCATGTAAATCCTGTTTTATCCTGTCATCCTGTCAAAACTTATCCCGGCTTCGCTCAGCGGGAGGAATCCAAAAAAAACTGTCAATGTGAAAAAAATAAAAGAGGGCCCTAAATGAAAGCGATCGTTCAGAACAACTACGGAGGACCTGAAGTCCTGGAACTGTCGGAGGTCGAAGAGCCGAAAATCGGCGATCAGGACGTGCTCATACGCGTATATGCGTCCGCGATCAATGCGGGAGACTACTTCTCCATGAGGGGCAAGCCATGGATTGTCCGGTTCAGTGTGGGAATGCCCAAACCAAAAAAATATATCCTCGGTTGGGATGTTGCCGGACGCATCGACGCTGTGGGCAAAGAAGTGAAACAATACAAACCGGGCGACGATGTCTACGGCGTGTGCAGCCATACTTTCGCCGAGTATGTGAGTGCGAGCGCCAATCATATCGCCCTGAAACCTGAAAACCTCAACTTCGAAGAGACCGCCGCTGTACCCTCCGCTGGGCTCACTGCCCTGCAGGAGCTTCGCGATGTGGGAAAGCTGCAGGCAGGGTACAAAGTACTGATAAACGGTGCCTCTGGCGGTGTGGGTACATTCGCAGTGCAGATCGCCAAAGCGCTCAGGGCCGATGTGACGGGTGTTTGCAGCACTGCAAATCTGGACATGGTGCGATCGATTGGTGCGGATCATGCAATCGATTACACAAAGGAGGATTTCACGCACGGCGATCGTATATATGATCTCATCCTGGACAATGTGGGCAACCATTCATTTTCAGAGTACCGGCGCGTCCTAAAGCCCCGGGGAATCGTCATACCCAACACAGGACATGGGGGCATGGGTTATGTTCTCAAGGCAGCAGTCCGGTCCGTCTTCATACGTCAGCAGGGCGGCTTGAAAGTGACACAATCGAACCATGACGATCTGAACATTCTGAAAGACCTTATCGAAACAGGAGCCGTCAAGCCTGTGATCGACAGAACATACCCATACAACGAAATTCCTGATGCCATGGCGTATGCCGAGCAGGGACATGTTCGCGGCAAAGTTGTCATCCGCGTTCAGAACACATAGCGGTAAATACAAAAGAGAGGAAATTGGTAACAGCACAATGAAAACGATACAATACAGATTGCTGGCAGCCTTGATCACCATTATGATAGCCGGCTGCGGAATGGCGCCGCGAAATGATACAGCGCGCACCGCCATCATTGGTGCGTTCGGCGATGAGGTGCTGCTGATAGAACAGCGGCTGGAAAACGCGAAGACAGATACAGTTTTCGGACTCGAATTCCGGAGGGGGATCCTGAACGGCAGGGAGGTGGTCGTCACGCGCAGCGGCGTGGGCAAGGTAAATGCCTCGATGACCACATCCATCCTGTTGCATCATTTCTGTCCTTCGGAAGTCATCTTCACCGGTATCGCCGGTGGACTCAATCCAGCGCTCCTTCCCGGAGACATCGTCATCGCGGAGGCGCTCGCGCAGCATGATCTGGGGGACATATTCGACCGGGGATTTATTGCCGAGGGCGCGCCCGATCCGGTGAACGGCGGACGCAATCCCGTATTCATCGCATCGGATTCCGCTCTGGTGATGCTGGCGCTCGGCGCGGCGGACAGCCTCGCTCTTGCGGGAATAGCAGGGTCAACAGAGCGAGCCCCGTCTGTCGTAAAGGGGAAGATTGTGACCGGCGACGTCTTCGTTGCCTCGGACTCTGTCAGGAAGAGATTGCGCGACCGGTTCGGCGCGGATGCGGTGGAGATGGAGGGCGCTGCCGTCGCCCAGGTGTGCCGTCAGCAGCGCGTGCCGTTCGTCGTGATCCGCAGCCTCAGCGACAATGCGGATCAGTCGGCTGCATCGGACTTGCGAAGGTTTTATGAAACAGCGGCGAACAATTCCGCCGAACTGGTCTGCGGGCTCGTCTCATCGATGCATAAGAACAGGAAAATCACAGAAAATTCTTTTTAAACCGCAGTTCGCGAAGAAAGATTTCGACAGGATAACAGGATGAACAGAAAAGGAGACAGCAGACAGGAGGCAGGCGAAAACGGACATCGAGAAAAGGGGAACGGACAACGGAAAAGACACCCGGCGATGTCATTCTGAACGAATCACTGGCCGTTGCCTGTCATTGCGAGGAGTCATTGCCGTCAGGCAATGAAACGACGCGGCAATCTCCCTAGCCTGTGATGCTCATATAATTGGACAAAATTATTTCACGAAAAGCACGAAAACAATTGGAGTGCATTGTATCTATGCGATGCGTTTCTTAAATAATCAGACAGGATAACAG
>JAZBPW010000062.1:0-4055 GCA_036351795.1 Candidatus Zhuqueibacterota bacterium
CGTCCGTCCCGCAGGCCAGTAGGGGACTGTGATCGAGGATGCCGGCTGACCCAGCATGGTCCACATAGTGCTCAGTTTTGGAGACTCCTCGGGCAGCACCCCCTGTATCACCGCGGCGGAGACTGTGGTCGACCTGCAGATACTGACACCGCAGTAAATATAGCCGTATGGGCGGTTGGACAACCACTTATACGGGAACGGAACGCCTACGGGCTGGCTGTCGAAGTCCGAGAAATCCCGCATCTGAGTTCGGAAAATACTTTTGGCGTTGAGCGTATCACCGGCATGAAAATTGTCGATGAGCTGTTGCTGTCTCCGGTATCTTTCTACGCTGTAAAGACCATCTCTGATCCCGTTTTTGCCGTCTCCCATGAATGCGAAATTGGTTCGCAGAAGGTAGCCATCAGGGGCGGTAACAGAGTCGCACGCGTCGAATTTCCAATATTCGTACCCCGCGGTTTCGAATACAGCTGCAGCTCCTGACGCGTCTATCACAGCGAAATTGGCGCCTGTCTGACGCCCGGATTCATTCGTGATGATCAACATCTGCTCAAAGTCATCCACGCTGTTGCAGGTGCTGAGTGCGTCGTACATGAGCTGGCCATTGGATGGGCCGTAAGGCGCCTTTTGAAGATCATTACAGAGAGAATTGACAATGGAAAAACCTTTGTCATTCACTCCCATCCAGACATACGTTTCACCAGCGTTGGTCACAGCGATGTAACGGTTCACAGACGACATATTGTAGACCACTTCATTATCCGGTTCAGACGCATAGTCGCGTGATTTCCAAAGCAGCGGCCGCCCATCCATGGTTGCCTTTCCGCTGGCGACACCGATGGTACACTCATCACCTCCGGGATAAGGCTCTTCGAGCTGAGCATGGCAGGTCAGTGGCAGATAAAATGTAAATAACAGAAATACAGTCGTGATTATTCTTTTCATATTGAAATCCATTCTAGTACCCAAGGGCGATTCCGGCTCTGCGTGGATCGGTTGATCCGGTCAGATGACCATTTTCAGGATCTATCAGTATCAGCTGAACGCCTCCGAAATAGAGATCGAAATCACTCAGCGTATCAATATCGTGTCCTAATTCTTCAAGTGCTGCAATTAATTGTGGTGAAAAGCGGTTCTCCATTTTCAGTTTCCGGGTCCAGTTGAGATTGGCGAAACGAGGCGCTCTGTTGGCGCTGTCGGCATCGTAATCGTGATCGATGAGATTCGAAATGACGGTCGCCATGGTTGAGAGTATCCTGCCTGATCCCGGCGTTCCAATCACACCGGTGAGTGAATTGTCTTTGAATATCAGCGACGGCGCTATGGTACTGCGCGGTTGCCTGCCGGATAGCGTTGCGTTGGCAGGATTGAAGTTGGAGAAGCTTGTCATTCCATTGTTCAGTAAAAAACCGCAGACGCTGTGCGAACATCCCCAGAAAAAGTTCAGCGTCTGGGTGAGTGATACGGCGTTCCCCGAACCATCGCATACCGAGATGTGCGTTGTGCTTCCGTGGTGATCGCTTTTGATCAATTCGGGCGTCTTGAAAGGGCCAATGTCGCCGGCCGGGATATCCATGGCATCGCTCTGTATTGCCTTTTTCATATCGATCTCACGCGCTCTCAACTCGGCAAATGGTTTTGAAATAAGTATATCCAGCGGCACGTCCATGTATTTCTTATCACTCAGATATTTGCGGCGGTCGGCGTATGCCAGCTTATTGGCCTCTGCCATGAAGTGCAGTATGGTGGTATCCTCTGTATAGTGAGGTGCTTGCGGAAGCGCTCTGGTTTCGAATATATTGAGGATCTCGATGAGAGTCATTCCGGATTGCGGCGGCGGCGCGGACACAATGTTCCGGCCGCGATATGTACCTCGTACCGGCTTAAATTCCCGAACCCGGTACGCTTCGAGATCGGATTTGCGTAAACCGCCTCCTTGTTCGATCATAAACGCATCGATGGAATCGGCAATCTCGCCATGATAAAATAGATCCGGTCCGCCATCTGCCAAAAGCGTCAAAGTTCGCATGAGTCGCTGATTGTTCAATTTGTCCCCGGTTTCCGGGGGGAAATCATCCACGAGATAGATCTCGCGCGTCTGTTTATTCACAAGCAGTGATTCGTACGCATCGAAGATGTTTTTATTCAGATTAAGATCGACCTCAAAACCATCCTTGAATCGTTTGATGATCCTGTGAAGAAGTTGATCCCATGTCATCGTGCCATAATGGCTAAGTGCATGGTGTAGTCCGGCAACGGTGCCAGGCACCAGCGCAGCCAGGGCTGAACGAGCCTCTTTTTCACGATTGAAATCGGTGGGAACCAGTCTTGGTGCGCATGGATAGTAATTCACGTATGTGAGTGAATCGGCATCATGGAGATAGATAAGCATCCCGCCTCCGCCGCCGAGTCCGGATGCATACGGCTCCACGATGCCAAGCACCAGGGCTGATACCACCGCAGCATCCACGGCGTTCCCGCCATCCCTGAGCACAGACAGTCCGGCCTCAGAGGCCAGCGGGTGCGCGGTAACGATCATGCCTTGCTGTTTATCGGCATACGCGTCAGATGCTGATATCAGAAGCAGAATGCCAAGTAGCGCGATAAAAAGTATGTTAAAGGAGATACGCATCTATTTTTCATCCGTAACGAATATCTTCTTCAACGCCATGCCTGCATTGATAATCTTCGGTATGCGCTGAATGGAGATCTTATTCGATTCGGCGATCTTTGTGAAGAACGCGTCATCATCGCCTCCCTGTACCACGATAAGATGATGCGCGTTTTCCGCCGATAGTTTATTGAATTCATCGGAGAGCTTGCCCCGGCGCGCTTTTCCGCCGAGATGCATCACGATGATACGCATCTCATTCTTTTCGGCAGCCTGAATCACTGCTTCTACGCGTTTCAGCTCATCATTCTTGTCGATCTTTGCAGCGCCCAATCCTTTGGTGCTGCCGCCGGTGACGATGATCAATGTCTTATATCCCATCAGACTATCGGGCTGAACCAGCTTGTCAAGCGTGAAATTAAGCTTATTTTTCTGCGCCAGTATTTTCGCCATAAGGACATCCGCGCTCTGGCCGGCAGCGGTGATCAGTATGGGCTGCTCCGCCTTGAATTCAGCGCCAGTGAGCATTGAGGCGCAGATCAGAGACAGGAAAAGTGTGAGGGTGATCATATTCTTGAACATCTGTTTACTCCTTTGATGATTATCGATTTACAAATTAAGCATTTATCATATATCTTCTTGAGCGAGACTTTTCACTGAAGGATAAGGGATCAATAGATGTATCAGTCGAGCAGCGATGCCAGTCCGTTCTCCTGGAGCCAGTTGTAATCCGGAATTTTTGCGATATCAATGACCTTTTCTGGATTATACATGCTCCATATCTGATATATCTGATTTAAGGCCGACAGGTGTCTGCCGACGCGAACCTCCATCGGTATGCCCTCTTCGGGAAACGGAACTTCCAGCAAACCGTGCTTGTAGGCCTCGCTGTAGATATGATCGATGCCGCTTGTGACAGCATCTTCTGTCAGCCGTCCATGATATCTACCCTGAACGGGATTTGCTGACTCCATCAGTATCGACGCGATTTGAAGTGCATCGCCCCATTCTCTATGGGACAATCCGCGAAAATTTTCCGGAGACGGTTCGAGATTGAACTCAATTCCCTCCATCTGCAGATAGAGCACTGCTTCGGCAGACAGATCGAATGATAGCGGGTGCGTCACGATGGCGTTGATCACCGGGTATTCAGGCGATGCCTCGTGAAGGTCAAACGCGATATCCACATTCTCCTGCTCCATCATCTGCATGATGGCATATGCGACTCTCTCTGTCAGAGATCCATCCGGTTTTCCGGGATACGACCTGTTCAGATTGCGCGTTTCGCTGCCGGAGAGCTTCTGTCCCGATGGATGATGCCTGTAGACTTCGGGATCAGGCCACTGGTCGATGGGATTGGTGCTGCGCGATCCGAAGCGAAATGATCTCGTGCCGATGGTGAATCTCTGTGGATTCGCCTCCTGTGGATCATTGTGTGTAAACG
>JAZBPW010000063.1:0-33456 GCA_036351795.1 Candidatus Zhuqueibacterota bacterium
AACAAAGAATTGGGAGAAATCGCGCTGGGATCCACTTTTCAGGCCGATGTGATCATGACCGTCGCAGATCTCTCCAGGATGGAAGTCCTCAGTGAGATAGATGAGAATGATGTCGTGCTCGTCGGTATTGGTGATACAACGATCATCGAGGTGGATGCCATTCCGGACACAACATTCAGTGGCGTCGTCTCAGAGATTGCCCATTCGGCAACCACGCGGGGACTGGGTACTCAGGAGGAAGTGACAAATTTTGAAGTCAGGATCGCCGTACTCGATGTGGTAGAAAAACTCCGTCCCGGCATGTCCTGTACTGTCGACATCGAAACCGAAACCAATGAGGATGTTCTTTATGTACCGATTCAGTCGGTGACGGTAAAAATGCCGCGGGAATTCAAAGATACCGAAGCAGAGGGCGAAAAGGATTCTCTGAAAACGGACGTTAAAGATGAACAGGAAGAATTGCAGGAGGTGGTCTTCGTGATCGAAGGTGAATACGCGGACATCAAGCCTGTGGAGACAGGAATCAGCGATGATACGAATATCGAGATCACAGGTGGACTCGAAGAGGGCATGAAAGTCGTTTCCGGAAGCTACCGGGCCATTTCCAAAACATTGAAGGATGGCAGTCTGGTCAAAATTTCGAAACGAAACAATACTAAATAAGCATACCGAGGTAATATCCATGCTGATAGACATAAACAATATCGAAAAAACGTATGATATAGGAAATAGCAACCTTGTTCGTGCATTGCGCGGAGTCAGCATCGAGATCCAAGATAATGAATACATTGCCATCATGGGACCTTCGGGTTCCGGCAAATCGACGTTGATGAACATATTGGGGTGTCTCGACACGCCAACATCCGGCAGCTACTTTTTTGTAGGCGAGGCAGTGAGCGAAATGAATGACAATCAACTCGCGGAGATTAGAAATCGTGAGATCGGATTCGTCTTTCAAACCTTTAACCTGCTGCCTCGAGCCAGCGCGCTTCACAATGTGGAACTCCCTCTGATCTACAACGGCACGCCTGCGTCAAAGAGGAAGGCTTTGGCAAAGGATTCGCTGGAGCGCGTGGGACTTGGCGACCGTATGGAACACAAGCCCAACGAGCTCTCCGGGGGTCAGCGTCAGCGCGTCGCGATTGCCAGGGCGCTGGTCAACAATCCGAAGATCATTCTGGCCGATGAGCCCACCGGTAATCTGGACACACGGACGGGCGAGGAGATCATGGAGATCTTCGAAGATCTTCATGAATCGGGAAACACCGTCATTCTGGTGACGCATGAAGAGTACATTGCCGAGCATACGAACCGGATCGTCAGACTGAGAGATGGCGTGATTGAGAGAGACGAAGCGCTGGCTTAATAAACTGGGTGAACTGCATGAAATTTTTGATCGAGTTATGGGAAGGATTCAAAATTGCCATTATCGCGCTTCGTGCGAACAAGTTGCGCGCTTTCCTGACTACACTGGGTATTGTTATCGGCATTACGACTGTGATCGCGATACACTCCATTATCATCGGACTGAACGATGCGTTCTATTCTTCGATCTCAGCCCTTGGTTCTGATGTCCTGTACATTCAGAAATTCGCATGGGGGTCGCACGATGACTGGCTCAAGGCAATGCATCGAAAAGATATAACGCTCAAAGAGGCGGAAGCGGTTAAGGAGCAATCGACATACGCCAAAGCCGTGGCTCCCACGATGGCGGCACGAAGGACGATAAAATTCGGAAGCGAAAAGCTCAACAACGTGATCGTGTACGGAACGACTGAGGACTACATCATCACCTCCAACGTCACTCCCGAATTCGGCCGGCCGCTGACGCCGCTCGATGTGGATCATCGACGACAGGTATGCCTCATCGGCAGTGAAGTCGCGGAGAAACTGTTCAATCGTGTCAATCCGCTGGGCAGAAAAATCATGATCGGCCATAGCAAATTCAAGATCGTCGGTGTGCTGGAGAAACGCGGAAAAGTCTTTGATGTCAATCTGGATACACGGGTCGTCATTCCGATCGGCGTATTCAGGAAACTCTACGGTTCGCGGCGATGGGTGACCATCGAGGTCAAGGTGAAGGATGCCGACCAAATCGAAGAGGCCAGGGATGAACTCACCGGAATCCTCCGCCGTGTGCGCAAAGTGCCTCCGCTGAAGGAGAACGACTTTGCGATCAATCAGCAGGACGTTATCGCCGACCTGTATAAGAATCTGACCACTGCGTTATACGCGGTGGCATTCGGCGTGGGCGCAATTTCGCTCATTGTCGGCGGGATCGGTATCATGAATATCATGCTTGTGTCCGTGACAGAACGGACAAGAGAAATCGGAATCCGAAAAGCCATTGGCGCGCGCAAGAACGATATACTCTGGCAATTCCTGGTGGAATCGGTGACAGTCTCCGCCATCGGCGGCATCATTGGCATTCTTCTGGGATTCATCATCGCCAAGGTCATCGCCAGCGCGACATTTCTCGCGGCGGCCATATCGCCGATTTCGATCATTATCGGCGTCGGTTTCATCGCAATTGTGGGTATTTTCTTCGGTATCTTTCCGGCATACAAAGCCTCGAAACTGGATCCGATTATCGCATTGCGCTATGAATAAAATTTATATGAACATCAGTAGTTATCAGGGACACTATGCAAATCAATGAAAGCCTGACGGTCGCTGTGGACGCCATGCGCGCCAACAAGATGCGATCTATTCTCACAACTCTCGGAATCATCATCGGGGTCACGACCATCATCGGGATGATGTCTATCGTACAGGGACTGCAGAACTTCATGGTTCAGGAGTTGTCCATACTGGGATCGAGTACATTTCAGGTGCAAAAGAATCCGGCGGTGCAATTCGGAAGACTGGACGAAAAGTACAGAAACCGCAAGAGGCTCACCCTGGAACAGGCAGTGGCCATCAGAACGGCGCCCGCAGTGAAAGCCGTGGGTCCGGAGGATTGGCAGTACGGCCGCGTGGTTCGTTTCAGGGAGAAAAAGACGAATCCTAATGTAATCATGGCGGGCGCCACACCCGAATTTCAGGCGTCGAACGGCTACTATGTCGGAGAGGGACGTTTCATCACAAATGAAGATGTAGCGCTTCGACGGAACGTGATCGTTCTCGGGTTGGATATCGTTGAGATGCTCTTTCCCCACTCAAGCGCCATCGGTAGTGACATACGTATCGACGCACAAAAATACAGGGTGATCGGCACGCTCGAGGAACAGGGAAGTACATTTGGACAGAGCAAGGATAATTTCGCGATCATACCAATCACGACGAGCCAGAAATACTATGGCGATAAACGAAGCCTGAATATAACTGTTCAGGCAAAAAATGTAGAAAACCTGGATGATGCAATCGAGCAGACCATTGGAATTCTGCGCGTCAAACGCAAGGTGCCACCGGGGAAACCTAATGATTTTGAAATTTTCACCAGCGAATCTCTGGTAGATACTTTCAACGATCTCACAAAGTATGTGAAAGTGGCTGCAGTGGGAATCGCACTGATATCGCTGCTCGTCGGCGGAATCGGCATCATGAACATCATGCTGGTCTCGGTAACGGAACGTACCAGGGAGATCGGGATTCGAAAATCAGTAGGCGCGAAGCAGTCGGATATACTCTGGCAATTCATGACCGAAGCGATCATTCTGAGCAATATTGGCGGCGTACTGGGCATTGTTCTCGGTATTCTCGTCGGACTGCTTATTGGCGGAGCAACGCCACTTCCAACGGCCATCCCGCTATGGTCTATTTTTCTTGGTATCGGGTTCTGTACCATGGTGGGGCTGTTTTTCGGGATCTATCCGGCAGCCAAGGCATCCCGTCTGCATCCCATCGAGGCGCTCCGCTATGAATAATTCTTTGCCGTATTTAATGACATGACAAGTACAAACATGTAAATATTTTAGCATTCAGGAGGATATGATCGATGAACTGGAAAACGAAAAAGGTCGGTACCACGCTTTTGATCGAGATAGAGGGGGAAATCATGGGCGGAACTGATGCCGATGATTTCAAAGACATTCTTTTCAAAGCAATCGAGGATGATATTGTGGATATCGTTGTCGACATGGAAAAGGCGACATGGATGAACAGTTCCGGACTGGGTATGTTGATCAGCGGGCTTACAACGCTCAGGAGCAGCGGCGGCGATCTGCGGCTGGCAAATGTCTCGGAGCGCGTCAGGAGACCGCTTGAAATCACAAAATTGGACTCTGTCTTTTCGATCTACAATTCGGTTGAAGATGCAATCAAAAGCTATTAGGAGGAATCATGGCGGCACTATCACGCGAAGAAATTCTGAAAAAGATCTCTCAAGGGGAATCGCTGGAAAACATGAATATGTCGGGCATTGATCTTTCCTATGAAAATCTGAAAGGGGTCAGCTTCGCCGGTTCCAATCTCAGTGAAGCACATATGCAGAACGCCAATCTGGAAAATGCCGACTTCTCCGGAGCCTCACTCGATCGCATCTTTTTGTTCGGAGCGAATCTGATCAACGCCAATTTCGACAATGCCACGATGGTCGATGCAAATCTGCAGGATACGAATCTCGAAAAAGCCAGTTTTGTGGGCGCCAACCTGTTCCACATCAAGCTGTTCGGCGCGCAAATGGAAAACACGAATTTTGAAAAGGCGAATCTCGAAACCGCCCGGTTTAAACGGGGCATTTTGCGCTCTGCCATATTCAAGGGCGCCAAACTCATCGACGCGCATCTGGAACGCACCGATCTTCGTGACGCCGATTTCAGCGGAGCGGACCTCAGTGGCGCGCATCTGTCGATGGCGAAAACAGATGGCGCACGTTTCGAAGGCGCGAAAACTGATGGCATTAAAAAATAGGAAAAATTGCTTATTAATTTTTCTTAAAATGCTTGAATTTATTGGTTAAAGTTCATATATTCTCCCTAACCTCTTCTATAAAGGGAGATTTATGTCATGCGGCATGGTCAGACATCGCTTCTCATACTGAGTGAAAAACGTCATCCGGAAATTCTGGATGTATTGAGTAGATACAAAGGGCAGTTTACATCTCATTACATCCAGAATGAAGATGATTTCCTGCAACACGCCATCAATGGTATGCCCGCCATTCTGATCGTTGATCAGAACTATTACACACTGACATGTAATGTGCTCAAAAAATTCAATGCTGTAAATATCATCATGATATTTCTCGGCGACCTTGAGGAAGAGGCGGATATGATCTTTGATGTCGTGCCACTTCCCGTCGACCGGTCGAAGCTCGCAATCGCCATCAATAACGCACGCGCCCAATTGAACTACCAGCACGAAATTCAGCAGCTAAAGGAAAAACTGTCTCTCCAGAACAAGGAGCTTCACGAGCTGAATAACATTGGCATTGCGCTGTCATCAGAACGGGATCCTGACAGGCTGCTCGAAAAGATCCTTTATAAAAGCCGTGAAATTACACGCGCCGATGCCGGGAGTCTCTACCTTCTGGAAAAGAAGGAAGACGTGCCTGAAGACCCGGATGACTATTTTGCGAACAAACAGCTGCGCTTTAAATTGGCACAAAACGATTCTGTCTCTTTTGAATTTAATGAATTCGTCATGGCGGTAGAAAAAAAGAGCGTCGCCGGCTTTGTCGCTTTGTCCGGTCAGGTATTGAATATTCCTGACGTCTATGAATTGTCTCCGGAAGAGGAGTACAGTCACAACAAAAGCTTTGACAAGTCCACCGGATACCGGGCGAAATCCATGCTGGTCATCCCGATGAAAACGCATAAGGATGAGATCATCGGCGTTCTGCAGTTGATCAACAGAAAAAAGGACTGGACCGCAGTCATCAATTCGATCTCCATCGTCGATGAACAGATCTACCCCTTCGATGAAAAATGCGTCGATCTCGCCAGCTCTCTCGCCAGTCAGGCAGCAGTCTCCATCGAGAATACACGGCTCTACGAAGATATCAAGAATCTTTTCGAAGGATTCATCAAGGCATCGGTCCATGCCATCGAACAGCGCGACCCGACAACGTCCGGGCACTCGGAGCGCGTGGCCGTGCTCACCACAGCCCTTGCAAAGGCCGTCGATAAATCAGAATCGAATAAATTCAAAAACATCCATTTTTCACGTAATGATATCCAGGAGATCAACTACGCCGCACTTCTTCACGACTTCGGAAAGATCGGAGTGCGGGAAAATATACTGGTAAAGGCTAAAAAACTCTTCCCGCATGAACTGGACAGGGTGCAGAATCGTTTCCGCTATGTGAAAAAAGCCACTGCCTTGAAATTTTCAGACGAGAAGGTTCAGCATCTGCTGCAGGATGATAAGGAACGCGCATTGGAGTATCTGCATTCCATCGATGACCGATTGAAAGATGACAGCCATAGACTGGATGAATATCTGAGAGTGATCATCGAAGCCAATGAGCCGCGCGTGCTGAAGGAAGAAGGTTCGGAGATGCTCCTTAAAATCGGGAAGATCATATTTGAAGAAAACGGCGATTCCGAGCGATTGCTGAATGATATCGAGATAGAGAGGCTCTCCATTCCCAGGGGAAGTCTGAGCGTAGAAGAGCGTGAAGAGATTGAATCACATGTCACACACACATTCAACTTTCTCAGCCGTATTCCATGGACATCAGAGTTGAAAAACGTGCCGCAGATCGCTTACGCCCATCATGAGAAGCTCGACGGCAGCGGATATCCGCGAAAGCTGGCTGAGAAGGCGATACCCATCCAGTCAAAAATGATGGCCATCGCCGATATCTACGACGCGCTCACCGCCTGGGACAGACCCTATAAGAAGGCGGTACCGCTGGAGAAGGCGCTCGATATTCTCAAATGGGAAGTGGATGATGGCAAGATTGATCCAGACCTCTACGCGCTGTTTCTTGAAGCCAGGCTGTTCGATCTCGTGAAGAAAATAGAAGACTAAAAAACTGACAGATCCGATCTCCCATCAGCATATAATCATCGGATTCCATCGATTTACAGGAATATTCATTGATTAAAAAATATATACTTGCTATTCTCCTGCTGTTGCTCTTTCAAAACAGCGCGACAAGCACTGAAACGCGAACCGGAAAAGGTATGGTTGTCTCCGCCCAGGCAGAAGCCTCCCGGATTGGCACCGAAATTCTGAATGCCGGCGGTAACGCTGTGGATGCCGCCGTTGGCATGATGTTCGCCCTCTCTGTTGCGGAGCCATGGGCATCGGGAATGGGTGGCGGTGGTATCATGCTGGTAAAGATGCGAAACGCAGCGACACCAGTCATCATCGATTACCGCGAACGCGCACCCCTGACTTCGACACCGGATATGCTGCATATCGAGAGCGATTCCATTACCTATCAGACATACGCAGGATACAGATCCATCTGTACACCGGGGACCATAGCCGGAGCTGCCGCTGCCCACCGAAAGTTCGGACGGCTGGATATCAAAGAGGTGCTCGAACCCGTCATACAGGCGGCGCGCGCGGGAGTAACAGTCCCCGAACATCTCACAGAATTGCTTTTCAAATACTATGATCTCATCGAAATGAATCGCGCCACATCATTGATATTTCTGCCCGACTGGTATCCGCTTCAGCCGGAACAGATCATCAGCCGGGAAGACCTTGCCGTGACCATGGAGATCCTTGCGCTGAGGGGGCTCGATGATTTTTATCAAGGGCGAATGGCTGTGGATATTGCCCACGATATTCAGAAAAACGGCGGGCTGCTTTCGATGATGGATCTGAATCAGTACAGGGTTGTGGATCGCGCCCCTGTTCAGGGATCCTACAGGGGATACGACATCTACACCACTGCGGCGCCCGCATCCGGCGGGACATCGCTGGTACAGCTCATGGGCATTCTCGATGATTTCAATATCGCCCAACATCCATTCAACAGTGGTGACTATATCCACCTGATCACCGAGGCGTTCAAGCTGGTGCTGGCGGATCGTGAAAATTATACCGGCGATCCTGATCGCGCATCGATCCGCACCGACGCATTCATTTCAGAATCGCATATCGCTTCGCTGAGAAAAAGGATCGACGTAAAACAGGCGACTCCGGGCAACCCGTACATATCATCCCGTGAAGAGAGCGGAAATGCGTCACATGTCTCTATTGTTGACGCCGACGGAAACTGCGTCGCATTGACAGGCACACTGAATTTTTATTTCGGCTCCGCCGTATCTCATCCGAAATACGGCATTCTCTTCAATAATGGATTGTACCACTTTACGGAAGTTGAAGATGACGCGAATGTGCTGGCATCCGGGAAACGATCCGACTTTGCCATGGCGCCAACCGTATTGATGAAAGACGGAAGGCCCGTTCTCATCATCGGCGCTTCGGGTGGAATTCGCTCTGTCGCCGCGCTAGGCCATGTGATATGCGCACTGGTTGACTATGGTCAGGATATACAAAGCGCCATTGAAGCACCAAGATTCTTTTATAACCTTGGTCATGTACGTATGGAGACACGACTCGAATCAGAAGCCATCGATCGCGCGAAGAGACTTGGTCATAAGGTAAAACTCACTGTGGATTACGATGATTACTTTGGCATTGTTTCCGGTATCCACATCGATGCTGACAGCGGTGTGATCACCGGCGCGGCGGATCCTCGCGGCGGTGGCAGTGCGGTGGGTACTGATTAACCATAAAAAAAAACCCCGATCTTTTATGACCGGGGTTGTCGAAAAAGTTCTAAAACTACAGTTTTACAACTTTAGTGGCCTGCAATCCTTTGGGTCCGTCCTCAATTTCGAACTCAACCTGATCGCCTTCGTCCAATGTCTTGTAGCCGTCACCTTCGATGGCTTTGTAATGGACAAACACGTCATCGCCTTCTTCTCTTGAGATAAATCCGTAACCCTTGGCGCCGTTGAACCACTTGACAGTTCCTTTTTCCATAGAACTAATCCTTAATTTTGTTGCTACCTCGCGTACATCGTGTTTTTCAGCTCACACCAAAAAAAAGATCGTGATGTACAACACTCCACGATCCTTTTTGGTCTAACCTTTGTTAAAACAAAAAAAGCGGAAAAAACTGCGTACAATCAATTAACGGTTTAAGATAAGTATTTCAAAATAAAAAAGCAAGTATTTTCTTATATTTATCTCAGCGATATCCGTCGTGGAAATCCGACCAACTGGAAGACGGTCATTCGCCAGCCGATCATGTAGATGTCAGTATAAAAGCTGAAAAGCAGCGATGCGGACAGGTGCGCTACCGCCAGCGTCTTCGTAAATGCCTCTTCAAATCGGTCGGGCCGAATACGCGAACGCAGGCGACGAAGAGAATGCCAATCACAGCCCCGACCAATGCCAGATAGATGATCTGCTGAACGTAGAACGAGCTTGTCCAGGACGGCACATGCACTATCAGCACATAGCGGTAGAGGTAATCGGCTGCAATGCCGGCAACCGTGCTGTACGCGCACACTGCGGCGAATTCCGCCAAAACGCGTCGCGTCGACAACCGCCCGCCAAGTTCGATGAGCAGCCAGTAAAAAAGGATCAGGCTGTTCAACGTGAAGCCGATGGACGATGCCAGCGCGATGCCGCCATGTTTCAACGGCGTTTTCACGAGCACAAAATTGAGAATAATATTGACAATCGATGTAATGATTGAGACGTAGAATGGCAATTTGTTCTTCTGGAAGACGGAAAAGATCCTCGAGAAAAACGCGTTGAGACTGAGTCCCAGCAATCCGAGCGCGTAGCATAGAAACGCGATGCTGGTGAGAGCCGTGCTTTCCGCGTCGAATGATCCCCGCTGATAGACAAGGGCAATGATGGGCTTTGTGAGCACGACGATCATGACCGTCACCGGAATGATCAGCGCGAAATTCATCCGGATGCCGAGTCGAATGCCGTCGATGAAATCATCCTCGCTTGTGAGCGCCTTTCTCTCGGTGAGATACGGAATCAGCGAACGGCTGATGGCCAGTCCGATAATGGCGGCCGGCAGCTGAATGAGACGCTGCGAAAACCAGAGCGACGCGATACTCCCTGCCACCAGGAATGAGGCAAGAATGCGGCCCACGATCTCCACCGATTTATCCAGCAGCGACTTGAGCAGGATGAATCCGCTCTCGCGTCCCACAGTACGGAATTCCTTTTCGCGAACATCAACCTTCGCGTAATACGTCGCCTTTGTCTCTTTACGGATCTTTCTGACGTAGAGGAACGGGACTTGAACAATCAGTTCCAGAAGTCCTCCCAGCAGGAATCCGGCCGCAAGTGCGTATATCCCGAGAAAGGGCTTGAAGAAATAGATACCGATCACCACGCCGATACTCATGAATGCCGGCGCGATGCTGTAGATCCGGTTCATCTCGAAGAAATTCAGTATCCCGCCGGCAAAAGAGGCCAGGCCGATGATCAACATGAACGGCAGGATCCAGTAGGTCATGATCACCGCCTGATCGTAGAACTGCTCCTCGATGCCCGGCGCGATGGCCCGAACCAGGAGCGGGGCGATGAGATAACAGATGGTCATGAACGCGATCAGCGCGAAGACCATTGCATTGAGACACGCGGATAGCAACCGCCAGGCACTGGCATGCTTGCCCTGGCTCAGCAGACTCTTGAACGGGGGCATGAAGGCGCGCTCCACCACATCCTCGCCGAGGAAGCGACGGAAGAACGTGGGAATGGTGAACGCGATGACGAAGAGGTCCATGCCTTTGCCCGTACCGTAGAAGGCGGCGGTGACCAACTCGCGCAGAAAGCCCAGGATCCGTGAGACGAATGTCCCGGTGGCCAGGTCGATGAGATTTTTCAGTATTCGCTTTGAGGGCATGTTTTTTCACCATAGGGGCTGTATCAAAAGTCAAGTTTTATGACATGACACCACAATATATCGAGCGGATTTTCTTTTAAATATCTGTATATTGTGGTATGTTCAGGCATCAGGATGCTTTTGATACAGCCCTTTTACATTTCCTGATCCTTTACATCCGTCAGATCCGTGTTCTATTCGCTCGACAGGGTGAGCATGATAAGTCAGGAGATCGCCACGTCGATATTCAAGGAAGAGTTACCCCTTATCGCTTTGCCAATCAGCTCCTGGCATCACTCCTCGCGATGACAGGCGCGGACCCCTCCTCCGCCTGTGTGTCGTCCTGTCTTCTGTCTTCTTTTTTTCGTCCTCAGTTTTCCCTTTCTCCTCTTTTCTCTGTGACCTCTGTGGCCTTTTTGGTTTTAGCCATTTTTTCTTCGCGTTCTTTGCGTCTTGGTGGTTTTCCACTCATTACAAACATCGGTTAAAAATGATTTCTGGATTCCTCCCGCAAAGCGGGACGGGAATGACAGCGCCGAAAGGATTTTCCGCTTTCTGCCACCCCTCGACTCCGCTCGGGGTGACAGACTCAGCCTTTCTCTGCCATCTGTTCTCCCTTTCTCTCTTCTCCATTCCTCCTGCCTTCTGACTCCTTCTTTTCTCTGTGACCTTTGTGTCCTCTGTGTTTCAAAAAATCTTTTCCGCATCAGAAATACGCCCGCATCTCCGCCCTGCCGATGTGCACGGTGTCCGGACGGTCCGGTTCGATGCGTCCGTTGTAGCTCACTGTCGCGCGGACATATTTCGATATATTGTAATTGAATCCCAGCAGCCAGCGCATGGTCGTGCCCGGACGATTGATGCCCACCAGCTCGTAAGGAACGATGCGATTTGCCGGCGCCACATCCATTCGCTCCCACTCGAATTCCAGTCGCAGCTTTCCTTTTCCACGAAACGAATATCCAGCACGTGGCGACACCGTCAATTCATTCGCCTCAGTTGCCGGATCCGGCGCACCATCCCTCTTCAGGGCGATCTGTGATTTCAGCGCGACTTCAATGATCTGCTTCGGTCTGTATGATATGTCCAGAGACATCTCACGGGCATCGATGATCTTGTCCGACCGCGCCGTATACAGATAGCTCTTGTCGAATTGCGTCCCTTCCAGTTGCACGCCGAGTCTCTCTCCAAACTGGCGCGTCAGTCTGAATGACCATTCCGTGAACGAATTCCGGTTTCCGCCCTCGAGGTACTGAAAATTGACCTCTTTCCTGCGATCATAGCGAAGCCGCAGCGACATATCGCGTCTGTTTCTGAAAACGTACAGATCCTGACGCAGCGAATTATTGCCAAATATGGTTACGCCCGGCTGCTGAAACTGACCCAGGTCGAGGCGGTAGATCGACCAGACATCTTTCTCCTGCGTCTTCTCCTCCAGCCGGATGTATGTTTCCGTGGACACCGCGGACAGCCATTTTTCCCATCCGGTTCGCGCCCTCTTTTTTGCGAAAAATTTCTCGGGAGAGAAGCGAATTCTCGAGCTCGCGCGCAGCTCGACCACAGGAATAAAATCATCCGTCTGGCGAATTCGCAGAACATAATCACCGTAATCATCCGGTTCATATTCTCCCGTCTCCTCATTGAAGCGGTAATTACCCTCTCCCTCGGACACTTTGAAGTAGACGCGTTCCTTCTTCGCCACCTGCGTGTTTGAGATCTGATAATGCCAGTTCGTCTTCACCGCCTCTTTGTACGCGGAATAGTTCACTTTGAGATCACCGAGATCGGTTTTCTTGTCACTCGTACTGGAATCGGTGTACGTTCTGTCCCGGTGAATGTATTGTGCCGAGGCGCTGAAATTTCTGCCCTTTTTATACCCGAGTTCGTATTTCTGGGTCATGGATTCGGAGGTCGGGCTGAATCCGCCCTGTCCATACTGATCATCCTGACGCACGGTAAATGACGCAGAAGCATCCAGGTTTTTCAGTTTTTTGAGTTCGAGTCCTGACGCATATTCATCATATTGAAAACCGGTTTTCAACGTATCCTGAAACACCTCTTTTTTGTTTTCGCCGAGATAGCTGACGAACGGGCGCAGTTTCCAAAGCGTATAGGATGCATTTCCCGCCTGCCGGATCCAGTCGCCCTGCCTGCGCGAAGATACATTATCGCTTTCAATGCTCTCGATCCGGTATTGAACCTGGGGCCATCGCTGAAGTCCGAATCCGGCGGTCGCATCCCAGCGTCTGGAACTGAATCCGCTTCCCTTATCGATATCTCCATACCCCAATCCCAGGACGATGTCTTTGACCGGCTGATATTCTGCACTCATCTCCCGGATCTCTTCGGCCTGCGTAGCGGCTTCTGCGGAATCCCACTTTCTGCTCTTCTCCACCTCATCGGTGCGATCGATATACTGAAAGCGGGAGTTCACGTTCCGGTATTTACCTTTCAGCGACATCTTCCCGAAGTTGATTCCCCCCAACATCATCTTCTCAGGCGCCAGGGTGATCTGAGATGTATACGCCATCCCCGCATTGTCTCCGTCATCTCTGGAGGAATACGCATTTCTGTCCAGACGGCTGGCAGCGATCTCCGTGCTGAGGCGGATCGCCTTGCCGAGATTCAGCGTCACGCCGAAGTCACCCACGTCATGCTGTTGCGCGGGTTTCAGAAAGATGACCGGCGCATAGCTCCCCTTGTTCGGTCCGATATATTTGTAATTTCCAAATCCGACTGAGCGGTAATCACCCTTGTTGGGGCCCACATAGCTGAATGAGACATTGTAGTCGCCGGAATCCGCTCCCGCATACCGGTAAAACCGAACATCTGCGGAATCCACCTGTACGTAGTATCCCTTGCCGTCGCCAGAGAAGCGCACGCCGGACACGTAAGCGGAATCCAGGTTATCCCCGGCGCGCTCCAGTTGCGCCCTGTGCTCGTCCGTCAGCACAAAATCCAGCGGATTGTCCTCATTATCGGATTCGCGCAGGTAGCGCATATCCACCTGTATTCGACCGTCCCACAGGTCCGCCTGCGTCCTGGCGCTGTACAGGCTGCGCTGGAATTGAAGATCCGAATACTGGAAATCCACCGTGATCCGGGAATCGGCAGTGATCAACCTTTGCCGCGTGAACGTGAGTTCCCCGTTGCTGTATTCGATGACGTAGTCGTTGGTTTCGCCGCGCGTCATCAGTTCGCCGTCGATCCACACCTTTTCAGTGCCTGCGAGGACGATGATGTCTATCTCCCCGTTCTCGCCGGTCAACTGATACGGTCCCTGATTTCCCTCCTGTCCCTGAAACTGGTTTGTCGTATATTTCCCTTTTGAAACAGCGCCTGAGAGCGTGACCTTGTAATTATCAAATTCGGCGATTCCCATGGCGCCCTGAAGCTTGCGTTCATAATGGCCGAACTCGCTTCCCTTGAATGAGAGGTAGTAATCACCGAGCGTGGCATTGAAGCGGTCGCTCTTGATCTGAACAAACACTTTATCGATCTCATTCAATGTCTGTGTGTTTCCCTCGGGCTGTATCGGTGTGTTCTGATCGGTGAGCGCGGCCAGCACCTCCACTCTGTCGGCAATTTTTCCCGAAATATTCATGCGCAACCCGGACTCCACCTTGAGTCCCTGGTTCGATCCTAATGATATCCCCCTCACTATGCTGCCGTTTTTGCGCAGGTCGGATCGCTCCCTGACTGCCGGTGGTTCCTGTTCTTTTTTCCTCACAGGTGCAGCGATCGTGTCTTTCTCATAAACCATCTGCCGGCGATACCATGACCGTTTCAGGTTCAGCGGCAGGTATCGGTAGACAACGGTGAAAAGCCTCTCTTTCGGATATGGTAAGAGCAAAGTCACGCTACCCGTGGTGTAATCGATTCGATAATGAACATTGCGGGTGAGCAACGTATCGAGCGTGCTGATGGTCTCCGAACCCCGGATGAGGAAGCTGTCGGGCAGTGACAGGCTGGTGCCATCATTCGTACTCAGAAAGATCTCCCGGCGCGGGAAATTTTCCGGATAAGAAAGATCGTCTCCTGTTGCGGACGATGCAATGCATAAAACGGTCGCAAGAATGATGAGGACGTATTTGAAGATGGATCTCACGCTGTGTACCCGGGATTTCCCGTTTATGATGTAAGGTCGCATTTATTGGTCATCGAGCTCGAGGCTCAGGTAGTCGAGCCCAAGTCTCTTCAGACGCTCTGCATCCAGATCCTGTAGTTTCAGTCTGTCTGCATATCTCTCGAATTCCACCGGCAATGAGTCGAATGAAGAGCTCCCGGTCATCACGCCCTCTCTTTTCACCTGGCTGAATGACTTTTCGAGATGGAAGACCTGTCTGAACCTGGCGTCGATTTCCCGCCAGTCGAGCTTCAGGAATGTATCGTGCTGAATATCCCTGAGTTCGATTGTGACCAGCTTCTGTTCGAGATCAGGTGTCGAGAGTTTTTCCAGTGCCGAATAGATCTCAGACGCCGTCAACTGCTCACATGCCAGCGACGGAAGCCGCATCATCTCGCGAAAAGGGATCTCATGATATGTATGCGACGCGTTCACCAGATCCACCATCACATACCCCGATGTATAACCGGCCTCGTTGAAGCTTGTGCGTTCCGTGGAACCGGAATAGACGATATGATCGGATATTTCGATGTGCTTGTGATAGTGTCCGAGCGCGATATAATCGAATTTCAGCCCCAGCGTCCCTTCCGGATCGGCAATGTGCTGCTCGTTGAATTCTCCCATGGAATACGCCTTGTTGCCAGCCCAGGAACCGTGTGTGACCAGCACATTCATGTCGGCATCCTTGCGAATGTCGATCTCGCCGAATGCCTTTTCCAGCTCTTCTGTCAGCGAACAGTGCGGTACACAGTGCACATCGCATCGACCAATGCGGAATCTCTCGTAGCGGCTCCGGTATGCGGCATGGACATGCGGAAAGAGCGCGATGGATTCGAAGATCGAGCCCGTGGACCTGATCTTCGGTGTCGAATGATTCCCGGACACGAACACCAGCGGAATGCCGGCATCGCTCAACTTCTGAATACCCTCCAGCGCCACGGCAATGGCGCGGTTTCCCGGCCTTGTGGTATGGAACAGGTCTCCGGCATGTATCACCAGGTCCGGTTTGTGCGTCAGGATCGCCTCGATCACATGGTTCCATGCGTTGTAAAAATCCTGTTCACGCTGATTGATCCCGGTATTCGGATCCACTTTATGATATTCGGAATATCCCAGATGTGTATCTGAAAAATGGATGATCTTCATATTACTCCCCTGCCACAACCGCCAATAATTTCTCTTTGGTGATCGGTACGACACCGACTTCACCGCAGACCGCGCCGGCCGCATAGTTCGCCAGCATCGTCGCCTCCTTCATCGTCGCGCCGGCTGCCAGCGCGAGCGTCAATGTACTGATCACCGTATCGCCGGCTCCGGACACATCATGCACCTTTCGCGCCTTCGTTGGGATGATGGAACACTCGCCGCTGCTTTCCAGCAGACACATGCCATCCTCACCGAGGGTCACCAGAACGTTTTCGCAGGAAAGCCGCTCCCGGATCTCCCGTGCGCCATTCGCGATATCATTTTCCGTGCGCAGAGATCTGCCCAGAGCGCCTTCGGTCTCCTTGCGATTCGGTTTGAAAAGTGTCACGTCCCTGTACTCGAAAAAATGATCGAATTTCGGATCGACGGCAACAATGATCCCGTTTTCATTTGCCAGTTTTGTACAGTGCCCGATCAAATAGGGCGTGAGAAGTCCTTTGTTGTAATCCTGAAAGATCACGGCATCGCACTCGCTGATGTGCCGACGAAGCACTGTAACGATCTTGTCCGCGGTCACCTTTTCGATCATTCCCCGGGATTCCTGGTCCGCACGGACCACGTGCTGATTATGAGCGATGATCCGGGTCTTCAGCGCCGTTGTCCGGGAACCGTCCCGGACGATCCCGTCTACATCAAATCCAAGATTCCGGAAATGAGAAACGATCATTTCACCGGAAAAATCATTGCCAATGACACCAAAGGGCATGGCTTTTGCGCCTAGCGTATATAGATTATGCGCGACATTGGCTGCGCCGCCGAGCCTGGTGGCCTCGGAATCGATCTCCACCACGGGAACGGGCGCTTCCGGAGAGATCCTTGCTGCGGCTCCCCATAGATACCTGTCCAGCATCAGATCGCCGATCACACATATCCTGATCCCGGCGAAAGTTCGTGTGAGTTCTATAAGCCGTTCTTCCGTAATCCTGACCATTCACTTTCCGTTATAAAGTCACTATCTCGACGTCGTCATTTTCAGTGTTCCAGATTGCCACGGGGCACTTTCCCGTCAACCAACCCCCGCACTCGCCAGGACTGATGATCATCGGTTTGCCATACTGAATATCGATCCTGTGTAAATGTCCGTAAATGATCACGTCCGTCGATCCTGACTTTTTCAGACTCTCGAGGTGCACCGGATCATGCAGGATGAGCACTCTCTTGTCATTCACTGTCATCTCATGCGGCGGCTGATGGATCTGTCCTTCGAATACCTTGCTCAGCCCGAACACCTCTCCATCATTGTTGCCGAAAGTAATGACCAGAGGAGAGGTCAACCGCTTCAGCTCCTGTGCGGTAAACGGCGCCACCAGGTCTCCCGCGTGTATCACCAGATCCGTCCCACGCTCGTTGAACAGGTCAACCGCCTTCTTCAGCGCCACCATATTGTCATGACTGTCGGACAGGATCCCGACCGTCCTTACACGCTTCATAAACCCACCTTAGGGAATTTCGTTCTTTTTGAATCTCATGTTCAGAATTTCTTCAGCAGCCATTCGACGGCGTCTTTGTGCACCAGGAACGTGAGCATCTTCAACTTCAGGTAATCGCCCCTGTAAAAATAGTATCCGTTGAAACGTCCCTTTGTCGCGCTGGACCCGGAATCCTTGATCAGAAACCAGTCCTGGCCTGCATATCTCTGATACCCCACAAGATGCAACGCGTGATCATCCCCCGATGTCTCGTTATCAAAGCGGAACTCCCGTGCATCCTGATCGATGTATTTCATCGGAATATCAAATTCCGGAACGATGGCGATATCGCCTTCCCCGTATTTGCCGATCTCGCTCACATCCCCTCCGATGGCCACTGTATAACCATTTTTTACCGCGCGTACGACTGCCGAGTACCAGTCATCCAGTGGAACATTGTGAAACTCCCCGCTATGCCACCAGTTATCGACCACCTTGTACTCGCCTTTTGTGTAAAAAGGAATATACTTGAAAGACATGAAATCGACGTACTCTTCCAAAGGTATCTCAAGCGCTTCTGTGGCATATTGCACGGGTGTCATCTCCACACCATCCACGGTAATCTTTTCAGGAGGTGGGCCCAGATATTTATCCAGTATCATACTGACATTGGCCAGCGCCATATCTTCATCCCAATTCTCATTCTGTTTGAGAAAATTGAGGTATTTCCTGATCTCTTTGAACATCTTGCCATGACTGTGATGCTCCTGTCCCTCGATGAGGCCGGAGTAATCCGACGCTCTTACGATGCCATATTGCCCGATCCGCAGGAGGGCAGCGTTCTCCTCAGAACCCTGTCCGAGATAGGAATCGCCTTTTTCGCGAATGAAGCGCCGTGCTTTTTCCAGGTATTCATGATATACAATGTACATCTCCGATAGTTTGACCTTCCCCTTGCCAAGTCGATACAATTCGGACTCGAGGTACGATGTGGCGGCAAATGCCCAGCATGTACCGGTGGTGTCCTGCCGTACCGGCGGAAAGTGAAACAGAGGGTTGAATGAGTTCGGCGATGAAGGGCTTTTTATTCCCTCGAAATCCATACTTAGAACAGTATCCGGCTTTCCATAAAAAGTCGTTGTAGGCTTGTAGAATGTCCTGTCCTGTGCCAATGATCCTGCTGATATCAACAATACCATGAAAATAACGATGCCTGTCCGTTTCATACTCTCTCCTCAATGAATATGTTCAAACGATCTGATTCAGTCGAATGTAAAATGTTTGACCTGCTCCCCCTCTTCACGGATACGCATGAGCGACTCGATCCCGATCTCCAGATGCATATCCACGTATTTGATGCTCACCTCTCTGTCCATTGCATCCGTTTTAATGCCCTCCGGCGTCAGCGGCATATCCGACACCAGCAGCAACGCGCCTCTGGAAATGCCGTTCGTATGCCCGACGGCGAAAATGGTTGCCGTTTCCATATCTATGCCGATCACCCGTATCTTCTTCAGGTAATCCCCGAATTCTTTGTCGTGCTCCCATACACGGCGATTGGTAGTATAGACCACACCGGTCCTGTATTGTTGTCCGTGCTCGATGATGATGTTGGAGATGAATTTATGCAGTTTGAATGACGGAAGGGCCGGAACTTCGGGCAGCAGATAGTCATCGCTCGTACCGTCTCCACGAATCGCAGCGATAGGGAGAATGAACCGGCCGATCTCGGTCGCTTTTTTCAGTCCACCGCATTTGCCTAAAAACAGGACGCCTTCGACTTTCACGGCAGTAAGCAGATCCATGATCGTGGCGGCGTTCGCGCTCCCCATCCGATAATTGATGATCGTGATGCCTTCGCTCGTTGCCGTCGCGGTCGTCATTGGACCGCCGAGTCCGCGCACCGGGACATCAAAGCGAGCGGCAAACTTGTCCACATAGTCTTGAAAATTTGTCAGCAGGATCCATTCCCCAAACTCTTTCAGCGGCGTCTGCGTGTAGCGTGGCAGCCAGTTTCGTACGAGATTCTCTTTGGTCGGCTTCATCTTCGTTCCCTGCAATCAGGTCAATATCTTTTATCCGGATTGATAAATATAGCTCACTTTTTTTTCTTTTGCAAATAATTTTTATATTTCATGCTCTTCTGCATCTCCTTGACTTCAGCGGCGTCCATTTGGGCGACATCCTGATACGCCTCTGAATACTTCACCACATTCAGCATCTGCTGTTTCAAACGTTTGGATGACGCATGATTCACATTGGATCGCAGCAAGCGCATATTATCGAGTATTTTCTTGTCTGCCGCTTCGAAATTTCTCTCATCAATGAGCGACATGGTCTCATCGAGCAGACGTGTCGATTCGTAAAGCGCAATATTCTCATGAACCACAGTATTTCTGTTCTGGTTGACAAGTTTTTCATCCTTCGTCGAAATGATCTTCACTTCGTACGCTTCCCTTATCCGGCGATGGCTTCTGATCACATCATCATAAGTCAGAACCACATTGCATAGCTTCATATCATTCGCTGAAAATTCCGGCACATTGAATTTGAGCAATATGGACTTGTCTTCATCGGAAAAGATATCATTCAAATTCACCCGCACAACATTCCCATCGGTCTCATACACATATCCGAAAACATGACTACAAGAGACGCCATCCGCCATCTTGATCTCAATCTTCGCATTCTGCGCCACCACAGACAGCAGGCCCTGCAGTTCTGTGTTGAAGATCGCTGGAATATCCTCCGGCTGATGGATGAAGTGATAATTCGCGCCGCCGAATTCGGACAGCATTGTCAAAAGGTCTTCGTTGAAATCGATTCCCACGCCGAAGGTCGACAACGTAATCGCATCCCTGTTTTTCTCCTGTACAATTTTCTTCAGCAGATTCGGATTGGTAATCCCTGTGTTTGCCAGTCCATCTGTGAGCAGCAAGACGCGGTTGACTGACTCTCTATCGAAAAAACTGAGTACCTGAGCATATCCTTCGAGCATACCGCCGCTCAGATTTGTTGAAGACCCCGGTTCGATCTGGCGGATAATCTCTTTAACGCTACTCTTATTCCGAACCGGCCCGGCGTCAACCGGGGTATAGACGTGCGTGTCATAGGTGACCAGAGAAAAGTGATCATCCCTCTCCAGATTATCGATGACGAATAAACCGGCCTGCTTCACATACTCCAGCTTTTTCTCCGACTCCATAGAACCGCTTTTGTCCATTACCATGCATATATTCAGAGGGACGCGGGCGGACGGAGAGAGTATCTTTCCTGCTTTCATGCTCACAAGCAGATAGACCGGACATTCTGATCCGCTCATTCTGTGCGTATTATCGAGTATAACAGCGGCGGCCAACGCCTTGCCGGCCACAGGCTGGAAATCAGGCACATCGTTTATTGCAGCGATCGTCACCTGCTCTCTGGTCAATGCCTCTATGATCTTTTCTGCAAGCTCATCGATCATCCCGATAACATCCATGCCGCCGGATATGTCACGCAGCACCTTGACACCCGATCGTACGCTGCCATCCTCAGTCGATACGGCTCTGGCATCGATTCGCATCTGCAATTCCCCAACAAAGATACTACCGTACACGAGTACGTCCGCGCCGATGAGTTTTCCGATCTCAACAACCTCGCTCTCATCGATCACTCCAGAGAGCGACAGCTGCTGCTCCTCCAGGATGTTTACAATCCTGGTGCGTTCGAGAACGCGTATCTCAGGAGACGCCGTGAGATTGGTTATCAGCATCTCGGGAATCGCCTCTTCGAGGTAGTTGAGTCCCCTGTCATCCGAATTATTGGTGAAGTGAAGAACAGCCAGATCGAGACTTTCGGCTGTGAAAACCTGGATCGCGGTAGCGAAAAAAAGGAAAACAGCCATGGACATCATCTTTTTCATGAGATCACCAGTACTTTTTCTATCGAATGTTATGCCAAATGCAAGTTATTGATATTATAACCATTTGATAAACATAAAGTTCAAAAAAAAAGGCCATGGAATTGATCCATGGCCTTTGAAAAGTAAGGAGGGGGCGGGCTACTTTCTGTTTTTCCACATACCTCTGAAAAATCCCTTGCGTTCACCTTCCTCAGCGGTCTTGAATTTGCCCTTGAACGTGCCCAGCTGTGAGAAAGCGGCGTTCACCCAGTTGCCGCGGAATTCGCCAAGACCATTCTCCTCATCAGTCAATTCCCAGCCACCGCGAAGCAGCCCCTTGAACCGTCCATTGAGGCTGATATACTTGCCGTACATCACTTTCTGGTCGAAACGGTTAATACCCCAAATACCTTTTATGAAACCGGATCGCAGTCCTGTGCTGTGCATCCATCTGCCCCAGAAACGTCCGCCATGTCTCTTGTCCTGGATCCAGCGCCCCTCGAGAAAACCGCCGGCAAACGGGATCACCTTCTTGTTGTAAGCCTGAACGGCCACCTGATTACCTATGTCGTCAATATCCTCGATGAGATCGAGCGAATCCAGCTCTTCGAAGGTAAAAGTGTTCGAATAGGGTCCGACATTGATGGTCAACGCACCGTTGACATTCGTTTCCGAAGAGTCGTTATCGATGATGACCAGATGAATGCCATCCATATGCGTCACTGTTTTGGACTCCCATTCAACCGTCTTTCTGTCGGGACGCGGTTCCAAAATTCTGTCGGTGGCTCTTTCAAAACGGATCACTCTCTGGACCAGCATGGTGCCTTTGTTTGTCACTGCTGAGCCATTCCAATCCGAAACGACAGCGTTCGTGGAATCCCACTCCAGAAGTCCCCAGGTGATGCGGACATGGTAGATATCCAGACCGTTGGAATCGAGAAGAGCGGTCATCGCGGGATCCGAAGAGATCGCGTCTTCAGCAGATGGATCTTCGACATCGAAATCTTCGATGAGAAATTCATCCGGTGTCTCGTCCGAAATTGTGAAGCCTCCATTTTCAAGATCGATCTGATCCATTGCTTCATTGGGAGAATTCGGTGAATCTTTGGTACATCCGCCAACGACCAGCATGGCGGCGATGGCCAGCATCAGCATTGCATAAAAAGAATAGCGTTTCATTGTGACACTCCTTTGATTGGTGAATAATGATCAACTTTGACCATTGATCATGCAAAGCGCAAGCCAGGGATGCCAAAATGTGACCTGATTGCATTACCCATTGATTTATATAGTGTTAACATTTCATTGTATTTCCTGTCATCATTTTATTGTGTACCTTGAAGAACATTGAGAAAAAATAATGTACCATCTGGTACAAGTGCCGGCATTCGACTATCCATTTTCATTTTTACATAAGAAACATTGACTTTTTAAAATATTTTCCTTTTATTAGGAAGCTGTAAACACAGCATAAATATCACTGATACCTTCAAGTTGAGATAATAAACCAAAAGGAAACTTGGACATGACTGATAAAATAAACAATATCCTCAGCGATTCAAAATCAGCCAGATGGACAGCGTTATCGATGGTCGTACTCACCATGTTTGCCGGATACTTTCTGGCGGATGTGATGGCGCCGCTTCAAGGCATGCTTGAGGTACAGCTCGGTTGGAGCAGTACTGACTACGGCTGGTTCACCGGCGCGTACGGCTGGTTCAATGTTTTTCTTTTCTTCCTCATCATCGGCGGAATTATTCTCGATAAAATGGGCGTCCGCTTTTCCGGAATGACTGCCGCTCTCGTCATGGTCGGCGGCACTGCCATCAAGTACTGGGCGATCACTACCCATGCGCTCGATGGGCAAAACTGGCAGATACTGTTCTGGACTTTTCCAGCGCAGGTCTGGATGGCGGCGATCGGATATGCCATATTCGGCGTCGGCGTCGAGGTAGCGGGGATTACTGTATCGAAAGTCATCGTCAAATGGTTCAAGGGACATGAGCTGGCGCTGGCCATGGGTCTGCAGCTCGCCGTGGCCCGTCTGGGTACTGCGCTGGCGCTCTCCATATCACTGCCCGTTGCCAAAGCGTTTGATGACGTATCCGCGCCCGTGCTCATCTGCCTGATCATGCTCTGCATCGGTTTCCTCTCCTTCGTCGTCTACACCATACGCGACAGAAAACTCGATGCATCCATCGCGACGGTGAAAGGACAAACGGAAGATTCCGATGATGAAGAATTCCGTTTGAGAGACATCATCAGCATCGCCACAAACAAGGGGTGGTGGTATATCACAATCCTGTGCGCGCTTTTCTATTCCGCCGTATTCCCGTTTCTGAAATATGCAACCCTGTTCATGATCAATAAATTCGGCGTATCGGAAGCCTGGGCCGGAACCATTCCCGGCTTATTGCCATTCGGCACCATACTGCTGACGCCCTTTTTCGGCAATCTTTACGACCGTAAAGGCAAGGGCGCAACCATCATGATGGTCGGTGCGCTGCTGATCACTTTTGTCCACCTGTTATTCGCCATTCCGATGTTAAACCACTGGAGCATTGCCATCGTGTTGATGCTGCTGTTAGGCGTGGGATTCTCCCTGGTGCCCTCGGCGATGTGGCCATCAGTTCCAAAGATCATTCCCGAAAGGCAGCTGGGTTCTGCCTTTGCGCTGATCTTCTGGGTACAGAATGCATGGGCGTTAATGATTGTTCCTGCATTCATTGGATGGTTGCTCGATAAATTTTGCAGAACCGGTACGGTCATGATAGATGGACAACAAGTGTCGACCTATGATTATACTTTGCCGATGGTATTTTTCATGTTGTTCGGACTTATTTCGCTCCTTTTTGCGTGGCTCTTGAAACGTGAAAATGAAAAGAAGGGCTATGGTCTTGAATTGCCGAATATCAGCAATCCGGCTTAATCTGTTTTTTCCTGTGATTTGTATTGCAGTTGATAAAGGCGATGGTAGGCGCCCTTTATCCTGAGTAATTCCTGATGCGTGCCGATCTCGCGGATCGCTCCCTTGTGCAGTACAATGATCCGGTCGCAGAACTTGATCGTAGAGAGACGATGGGCAATGATTATAGATGTCCGGTTCTGCATCAGGCGCTTCAGTGCGTCCTGTATCAGTAATTCGGCATCCGTATCCACGCTGGATGTCGCTTCATCCAGTATCAGGATAGCAGGATCATATGCCAGCGCCCGGGCAAATGAGAGCAGCTGTTTCTGCCCCTGAGAGAATGTGCTGCCCCGTTCCTTCACCTCATACTTGTACCGGCGCGGCAGTCTACGGATGAACGCATCCACATGCACATCTTTGGCAGCCTGAACGACTCTTTTTTTAGTGATATCACAGTTCCCCAATCTGATATTGCTCTCGATATCTCCTGTGAAAAGAAAGACATCCTGGAGAACAACGCCAATCCGGCTGCGAAGTTCATGAATATCGTATTCCTTGACATTGATATCATCCAACAGAATCTCCCCACGCTGGATATCATAGAAGCGGGAGAGCAGACTGATAATCGTTGTTTTCCCTGCTCCGGTGTATCCCACGATGGCGATCTTTTCTCCCGGTTGCAGCACAAAGGAGATATTGCGCAACACGTATGGGTCTTTCCTGTTATATCGAAACCAGACATTCCTGAATTCAATCTTGCCTTTGAAATCAGTGAAAATCTGTGGATTCTCGACATTCACTATTTCAGGCTCTTCATCGAGTATTTTGAAAATCCGTTCCGAGGATGCCATGGCGGACTGAAGAATGTTGTATTTCTCCGACAGATCGCTGATCGGTCTAAAAAATCTGCGAGCGTACTGAATGAAAGCGATCAATATACCGAAAGTCACTTCCTCCGAATTGAATTTCATTCCACCATACCATACGATCAGCGCCATAGCTGTCGAGGAGATGAGCTCGACTGTCGGAAAAAAGATTGCAAAGTACAGTATTGTTCTCAAATGAGCTTCGAGATGACTGAGATTGAGATCATCAAATTTCTTGTAATTTTTCAGCTCACGATTGAAGATCTGTACAATGGTCATTCCTGAAATATTCTCCTGAAGAAAGGCATTGATGCGGGCGATACGTGTTCGTATCTGCCGGAAGCCCTCTCTGACATATCTACGGAAAATAAATGCCGTAATGAAAAGAAGAGGCATGACGGAAAAAGTGACCAGCGCCAGCTTCCATTGTATCTGGATTAAAACGATGACAATGCCCAGCAGGAGGAAAACATCTCCAAATATGGCAACTACGCCCGAAGAAAAAAGCTGGTTCAGGGTCTCCACATCATTCGTGGCGCGCGTTACCAATCGCCCGACTGGATTCTTATCGTAAAATGACAACGAGAGCTTCTGCAGATGCGCGAAGAGCTGAACGCGAATGTTATAAATAACATTCTGACCAATCCATTGCAGGAGATAAGTTTGCGTCACCTGTACGAAAAATTGGAAAATGAGGATGGCCAGGAAGATGAGCAAGATATAGTAGATACCCGAATATGCGCCCTCAGTGAAATAATCATCAACTGCGATCTTTACGAGATATGGACCCGCAAGGTTTAAACCGGTGAATATCAACATTAAGATAATAGCGATGAGCACAAATTTTCGATAAGGCCATAAATAACGAAGCAGGCGTTTCATCAAATAGCCATCGTACGCTTTTCCAAGTACCTCATCTTCCTGAAAATGATCTGTCACCAAAATTCCTTTACATTTTCTCTATTGCTTCCTGGAGAAGCTGTTTTCTATGAAGATCTGCGTAAAAGCCTTCTCCCTTCAAAAGACTCTTATGCGTACCGCGTTCAATGATTCTTCCTTCGCTCAGTACGATGATGTGATCCGCGTTCTTAACGGTTGATACGCGTTGAGATATCACGATGTTTGTTTGTCTCGTCATTTCATCCTTGAATCGATTGAGTATTTTCTCTTCCGTTTCTGTGTCCACGGACGAAAAGGCATCGTCGAGGATCAGTATTTTGGGACGTCTGATGATTGCCCGTGACAGCGCGGTGCGCTGTTTCTGCCCGCCGGAAAGCGTGATGCCTCGCTCGCCCACCATTGTGTCGTACTGCTTCGGAAAATCTTCGACATCGAAGCGTATCGTCGAAAAAGTCGCAGCCCGTTCTATCTCCTCAAATGAAGTGGTTTCAATACCGAATGAGATATTGTCTGCAATGCTTTCCGAAAAAAGAAATGTCTCCTGGGGCACATAACCGATGTTCTTTCGGAGTGTGCGGAGCGGAAACGTACGGATATCCATGCCATCTATCAGAATTTCCCCTTCATCGGTCTCGATGAGGCGGCAGATCAGGTTCACCAGCGTTGTTTTTCCGCTGCCGGTAGGACCAATGATCGCGAGCGTCTCTCCCTGCTTGAGGTGAATACTGACATTATCGAACACCTTTTCATCGAGTCCGGGGTATGTGAAACTCACATTCCTGAATTCGATGCTGCCCTGGAAATCCTTGATGCTGTAGTCAGTACGCTCATCTTCCACGATATCAGGCGGAGTATCCATGATCGTATTAATGCGGGCCATGGAAGCCGCCCCCTGCTGTAACAGATTCATAATCCATCCGTACGAGATCATCGGCCATGCCAGCATACCCAGCCATACTGTGAACGCCACGAAATCGCCGATCTGGATATCCTGCGCTATCACCAGCCACCCTCCCATGCCAAGCAATACAACCATTCCCAGCCCCATCAGGAAGGACATACCGGCGAAGAGCATGGCGCGGACACGCGTTAGTTTCAGATTCAGCTTCAAATAATCCTGATTTATGTTTTCAAATTCCTGAACCTCATTCTCCTCTCTTACATATGCCTTGATCACACGTACTCCGGACATATTCTCCTGTACCATGGATGTGAGATCGGAATATTTTGCCTGTACAGCTTTAAAGGTGTTGTAAATTCGTTTAATGACCAGTCTTGAAAGAATAGCGACAAACGGGAGCGGAATCAGTGTCAACAGTGTCAATTTCCAGCTGGTGACCAACATCAGTGCAATGACATAGATGAACAGCAACAGATTCGCGATCGTATGCATGAGCGCCGGGCCGACAACACTTCTCACCGCATTCAGGTCGTTGGTGGCTCTTGCCATGAGATCACCTGTCTTATGGTTATGATAAAAAGACATGGACTGTGTCAGCAAATGCGCGAAAAAATCGTTGCGGAGATCGTACTCGATCTTTCGTGACGCGCCGATCATCGTATAACGCATGAGAAACCGGAATATCAAGTGCAGTACGCCAAGACCGACAATCGCCAGCGAATAGAGGGTCAACTCGCGAAATGATATGCCTTTTTCAATGCTGTTGATCGTAAACTTCAAGACAAGCGGGGAAACGGTGTAAAATACTGTGGCGAGTAAAATGTAAAAACATCCCAGCAGGTATTGCTTTCTATATCTTTTAAGGTAAATTTTTAGCCGGTATAGCGATTTGATTTCTTAGTCCTCGAATTCGCCTGTTTCAAATGATAGTATATGAATTTTTCAGTAGAGTGAATTGATCACTCTCAGCACTGTGCACAGAAATGAAAAATTCAGTGGTCACGCTGAAGAAGAATGAATTTATAAGTAATTTAGGTAAAAGGCAAGTGAAAAAAAGCCCCCCGAAGATTTCTTCGCTTCGGGAGGCTGGTGGTGGTCCGTATCACAATGATTACTACTGCCGCAGTGATGCGGATTCTCTGTTCAATCGGTCATTTGATCATCATCATCTTGATCGATCGCCGATAGACGCGCGTCTCGCCTTCGGCGCGCAGATGACACAGATATAATCCCGCGGAAACCGGTTGGCCGTGGTCATCCAGACCATCCCACGAAATGAGGTGACGCCCGGCGCCCCTGTGCGCATCAAGAAGCGATCTGACGGGTTTGCCGAGGACATTATAGATCGTCATGGTGAGTCTCGACTGCTCCGGAAGGTCGAACCGAATGGACGTCGACGGATTGAACGGATTCGGATAATTCTGTGACAGATTATAATCATCCGGGATCACGGGATCGATAAGCGTGCCATCGAACGCGTTGACTCTGGCCAGCGCAATAACCGTTTCCGCACCGAACGCCTGGAACTCGCACAGCGTAACGAACGGAGAATTCTGTCCCCGCGCGTTCAGTATCAGCAGCTTGATGTATCGTGCCTCGACAGGTTCAAACTCGAATATATGCCACCCATGCCGGCCTTCGATGGAACCAGCAGTCGCCATTGTATAGATATCCCCATCTTCCGAAACCCAGAGCTCAAAATCTTCCATCAGATGATTGGTGAAACTGGTTGCTGTGGCTGTGTTCGCACTCATTCTCACTTTATGGACTCTTTTCGTGGTATCCAGTTTGAACAGAGCCCATGCGCTGTCGTTATAGGCCATCGCGCTTGCATCCGGTCCCAGGATATCATGATCGATAACATTACCCCAGCCGTGCTGTTCGTCGACCACCGGACTTCCTTCAACAAATTCAAGCGTCTGATAGTCGTCATCCACATAGATCATATCCGTTACGGTCAGCATATCCTTCCCACCCTGGCCCCAGGCTTTGAGCGATACTGTGTACGATCCTTCCTCTGTATAGCGATGCGCAGGGTGTTGCATCGCCATAACATTATGCCTCAACAGTTCAGTGCTGCCGTCGCCGTAAATCCACTGAAAATGGTTGACCAGACCGCCGCAATTATTCTCGAACTGGACTTCGAGTCCGGACTTTCCAACGATGGGAACAGCATTGAAATTACAGTACGCTGCTTCAACCACTTTGATCAGATCGATCTTGGTAACACTATGGCTGTTTTCATCGCAGCAGTCCCACACCGTAAGAGTGACCGTATAATACTTGTGCGGTGGATTATTGTAAATATGTACTGGATGCTGCTCTGTGCTGCTGTTGCCATCGCCGAAATCCCAGAGCCAGCGAGCGGCGTTCACGGACATATCCCTGAAATTCACTTCAAGCGGCGAAATACCACTGACCGGCCCGGCACTGAATTCCGCGACAGGCGCCGGACATTCTACATGAATATCCACATGCCAGCTGTCACTGCCTTCTGCTTGAGTATCATTCGCGAGATAAGTTGCCGTATTGTCGATCGCATAATCGCCTGTGGCGTAATACGGACCAACTGTATACGGATATTCGAAAGTCTTTGGCGCGTCAGCTGCGCACACCGTACCCAGTAACCGCGGCTGATTCGTGTCCTTTAAATTAACACATTCATCGATCTCATCTGTCGGTGTATCGCCGAACATGACCGTTTTGCCGCCTTCAAAGTCAGTCTCCCCGATTGACGTTTTCGATACAGGCTCACCCGGTGCCTTTGCATAGCTGTAATTCTGAAGCTTCGCCTTTGCCGTATTCGTCCTTTGCGCATCATCCGGAAGCCCGGCGCTGTACTCACAGGTAACAGACTGCTGCGGCGCCAGCGTGTGCGGAAAAGTGACACTGCAAACCACGTTCAAATCAGAGGCATCAGGCGGAAGATCCTCGATGCCATTGATCACGGCATCGATGGGAGCCGGATTCATCACCATGATCGATCCTTCGACTGCGTGATCCCTGTCTTCAAAGGTATTTTCCACCCTTACAGCATAATTCACAGTCTCCTCATCGCACCCCCGCAGGTTCACAACCGATTTATCAGCGCTCTTGTCAATGGTCCATGCATAGTATCGATTGTATGATGTCTCAGCCGTTTTCGTCACGACAAGTTCGTGACAATTGACCGTCACCGATGCGTCGTCGCTCTGCTGCGTCTCCACGATCATCGCCGTATTGTCATGAGATCCCGCATCCGCATCGCATGTATAGGTGACGCTATAGGACCATTCCGCACTCTCGCTTGTTTCCCAGGAGCGGTTGTCACTGTCCTGAACATGTATGGTTCCGTTGACCTCACTCGCAGGCTGCGCGGGTACAGTAAAGGCTTCCGCAATCTGCGGGCCATGCGGTGTACTGACATACCCCTGGTAATTGGTGATGGTTACAGTCGCGAAATTCTGGTACTCCGCATCATCGATGGCTTCGAAAGTGATAGAATAATTATAGCATGATTCTTCCTGCGGTGACAACTGAGCATCAGGCGTGATAGTTTGCATAGCGCCCGGTACATTTGCCCAGCTGCTCATGCCAGGTGTCCGGTATTGCACCTGATCCACGATGGTCAAATTTTCCGTATCCTCAAGATCGCCGGTATTGGTGACGCAGATCTGCCCGGACACAGTGATCAAATCGGAAGAGGATAATCTGGTGACACTGACGGTGAACTTTGAAATACCGGCATCGCCCCTGAACAGATCCCATGTCTCGGGATAGACGCTCTTGTCGATACTCCAGGCCCAGGTGCGTTCGAAGGCAGCGTCAGCGGTTTTCTCAGCGCTCAAGGTTGTGCTGCCCGGATCGTCATTGAGGATTGTCCCGACTCCCTGTTCATCCTGAATCGACACATTATTCGGATCGCTCAGATTCACATAAAATATCTCGTCGGACTCAAAAATGAGATCACCAGTGATACTCACGTCGATGTTTCCGGATGTGTTGCCCGGCGGGATATCCAGTGTGCCTGATGTGGAGGTATAATCATCTGTTGAAACCGCTGTACCATCGCTTGTCTGGTATTTCACGCTTACCGGTAATCCGCTGGGTGATGACAGAGTCACTGCAAAACGCATTGTCCCCACATCCTCGTTCTCAGTAACATCATTAATGGAGAGTGTCGGTGGCGGAGCAGTTGAACCGGTACCCTGAATCCGGTATGTGTAAGTCTGTTCAGTCGCTACATCCGAATCATTGTAGATATATATTGTAGTATAGCGATTACCCGCAGCCCCCGGCGTGAACCTGACTGTAAAGCTTGTCGAACCGAATCCAGGAATCGGCGTCGTCGGCCAGGAGACGACTGAAAAATCAGACGATTGCGCCCCAAAAATTCGAATGAGTGATGATCCGGTTAGATTCAGCTCAGCTGCCCCGGTGTTGTGGATATGAAAAGTATGATCCAGATATGAGCCCAAATTCACTATGCCGTATTCCGTATTATCAGCCTGAATTGGTGTATTATCACCATCCGGAATCGTAATCCCGTTGCCGCGCACCTCGATGTCCGGGACACTGGTGCCAGAGCCCTCTATCTTGAAATCGTACGGATTTTCGTCAGAATCAGAATTTGAAATACTTACGATTGCTGTGCGCGTACCCAAAGCAGTGGGGCTGAACGTGATGCTGAAAGTCGTTTGACTTCCCGCCCCGATTGGGCTGACCGGTAGCTGGCTCACGTTGAAATCTCCCGGATTTTCGCCACTTATATCGATGATCGGCGAGCCTGTGAGGTCGATACTACCAGAGCCCACATTCAGGATAACAAACTCGTGCTCAAGGTTGTCGCCCAGATTCACGAGATCAAAATCTGTGAAGTCGTCTGTACTCGGCGTGTCATCCCCGTCCGGAATTTCATTGTTATTTCCTTCAATACTGATCTCGGGACCGGCTTCCACAACACGTACATTTTCAATCTGATGAAATTCCGTATTTGCATTATTTTTGACCTTGATAATAATCTGGACGGTGGTACCACTCAGGCCGAATTGTGAGGCAGTCACAGCAGTGAACTCGCCGACATTGTTTCCATTCACGCTAAAAATCGTTTCAGCTCCGCCATCGATCTTATAGTATAAGTCGATGTAATCAGCCGATTCGGATGTGCCGACTTCAGCCACATCGGCAAACAAATTCACGGAAGCGTAAGATGATATATCGATGGTTTCGGAAAGCCAGACGGCCTCACCATCCAGGTCATTACCCTGCATCACATTGTTTCTCACTTCAAAATGGTCATCGCCATCGAAGCTACAATCTGAAATGTTTCGGGTCCATTTCGGCGGTGCCCCGGAACCCTGCGTCGTACCATCACTGTATGAGAAATTTTCAGACCAGACAGTCTGAGCGTAGTTGTGTGTGGCTCCAATGAGTACAAAGAGTGATATCAGAAAAAATATCACATTGGTTTTCCGTCTCATGAATGGCTCCTCTTTTCGGACACTTTTTTGTAAAGAATTGAAGTAAAAAGGATTGCACGCGGGCACCTGACTAGCGGCTATCCGGCATCAATCAAAAATGTCGCAGAATTGTGATTGGGGGATTATGAGTCGATATGGAAATTAAAAATATGACAAACACGACGATCCCCCCGGACAGTTGTGGCCATGCATCGTGCAATTTATCATAAATAGTGGCAAATAAGCGCTGTTGCGTAAAATAGAATTGGTTTTAAAAAAAAACGCCTGTCACTTTCCGTAACAGGCGTTATCAATCTTTGCTATTGTATCAATTATTGCGCTTTGATAGAGATCTCTTTTGCTTTCACCTTTTCGACCTTAGGCAATTTGATGCTCAGAATTCCGTCTTTCACCTTTGCCTCTGCTTTATCCGCATCCACCTCCGACGGGATCACGAAAGCACGTTCGAACTTTCCATAACGCCTCTCGCAGCAGTGATAAGTATCTTCTTCACGTTCGGCCTCGGATTTCTTTTCGCCTGAAATGACCAGCTGATTGTCCTTGATTGTGATCTTCACATCTTTCTGGGTCAGACCGGGAACTTCAGCGGTCACATGAATCGCATCTTTGCTGTCGTTCACATCCACTCTAGGCTGCCACATTCTTTCTCTCTCAGCCCAACGACCCTGGAAATTTTCATCCCACATCCTGTTGAATTCATCAGCCACGTCGAAAAACGATCTTCTTGGATTCCATCTGATAATAGCCATTTTAATTTCCTCCTGTTTAATGCTTTTACATTTTGTTTATCAACAAGTTCTACTTTTCTTACTTCAAATTCTGTGCCAGATTTTAAATTACTCGTTATTTCTATTAATATCAATTGCTTAAATATTTATGTAAATTTCAGACGAATTATACAAAAATGTCATTTTGGCATACCAAGATGTCAGTGCGCCATTTTGTCTTGGTACATCGTGACATATGCTTCGCCAAATTAATATTGACAAATCACTAGTGTCCGGTTAAAAGTTAAATAAATTCAATTGGTTATAAT
>JAZBPW010000064.1:0-26783 GCA_036351795.1 Candidatus Zhuqueibacterota bacterium
ACGAAAAAAGTACATCCTTAAGTTCCATGGTTCCTCCTTCGTTTTGTGTGTAGAGTAGGAAAAGGGTGCCGAGATATATGTTTCCCTTGAATTCTCGTCAAAAGATGCTAGAAATTTCAGCATTGGTACTACACAACGTCGAATTATAGCTTTAAGACGCGGGATAACGTTGTTTTAGAAGAGGTTGAAGATACAGTCGGAATCGCGGAAGTCATCCCACTGTCACAGCAGTAAATAAAGTAATTTTCCATTAAAAGTCAAGCAAAATATTCATATTCCCCAATCATTTGGTATAAAAACTACGAACAACCAATGGGAAGTAAATTTGTTAATCATCGGTATCCGACCAGTTCAACCAGGTCGTGTTGAACTAAATCTCACATTCAACACAATGCCACTAGCCAACATCATCTGCAAACAAATCACCAGGTCAACATCAGGCAACATCACTACGTTGATCAATATTTATCACACTATCTACAAGTGCTTGAAGTTTTGTTGATAGTGCATTTCTTTCCTTTTGCTATTCCGAAGAACACCAAATTGTAGAGAAGAATAAAAGAAAAATTATGAGAACCATGTCTATTTTATATTGTTTATCCTTCATTTTCTTTTCCTTGATGTGCTACTACTAACACTCAGAAGTACAATGGTTTTACTACATTAACCGTATAATCGCGCGATTCGCCCGGCTCTTTTCATGCCGGGCGAACATCCAAAATAAGGGGCTGGAACTACAACGCACAGAACATTTATAAGAAAACAAAATACAAGAAACGCTCGGAAAGTCAAATTAAAACAGGGCTGTTCCAGTCCGCTTAATTTTGATTGTTAGGCATTTATTTTAAAATATACTTGACAATGAAAATCTATTATTGTATCTTAGTATAGATCAACTTGTATAATACAATCAAATAGAAAGCAAAATATGAAAAATAATGAAACGTACAAACAACAGCTCCTTAAATCATGGGAAGATACTTATAAAAAAGGCCAACTTACTTTTTGGTTATTTTTATCTCTAAAAGAAAATCCTAAATATGTTAATGAAATTAAGGAGTTTATTGAAACAAAGTCTAACAATACAATCACTTGTGAAGAACAAAGTCTTTATCGAACATTAAGAAAGTATCATGATCTTGAAATGGTTGATTTTAATACTGGTAAAGGTAATAAAGGTCCAGAAAGAAAATATTATTATTTAACAACTCTTGGACATGATATACTCAACGAATTTATTGAAAGAAATATAAAATTATTTTTTAATGAAAATTTGACTAATCTTATATTATCGAAAGGAGATAATAATGATTAAATTATCAAGAAATCTTAAAATATTTAGCCTGCTTTTCATTCTCTATACAATCAGTTTTCGTTATTTTTTAAGTCTATCAATCACCAATCATAACCATGTAGTTCAGTGGGCAACTGCAATTATTTATGGTGTTACAATTTTCATAACAGCATTGGTGCTTGGAAAATCCGAGGACATCAACATTGGTGTTATTTATCTTGGCTTCAAATATCATCTCATGACCTATGTAATTTTCAATGTTATAACCCTTCTTTGGCATTCATTAGGTTTTGTTTCGCAATATGAAGATTTTAGCCGTGTTCTCCTACTTCTCGTAGTTTGGGGAATTGGGCTATTGATTCACTTTTTGTTAAGCCAACATTCAAGCAAAAATGCGATTAAAGGCGTTCCCAAAGAAGATATTTTTGATTAGGTTATCTTTGATATAATTGTTGTATTCCAGTTCGTAAGTAATTATTGTTCGCCTAATCGCGGCGCTCACATGCGGAACGGCCGGGGCGAACGAAGTGAGCGCCGCGATTCCAGCCGGCAAGCGAAGCGCGTCCGGCTGGAACGATTGGCTAACCTGATGCCGGGCTTGCGTTGCACAGTGCGTAAAGAACGAGTTTAACTTATAGCCGCCGCACAATTTTTCTGGATTTCATCGTCCGCCCGGCATTCAGCGTTAAGCCAAATGTTATAACCGGATTATCTGCTGATTATTTTATAGTAAACCCGGAACAGTTTTTATACAAATTAAAGAACTTGAATTTTGTTTTCGGCGTGCGTTTTTTGCACGCTGTAAACAAAATTAAGTAACCGCTTGCTTTTAAAAGACAGAAATCAATGCAGCTATATAAAACTTTCATTTTTGCTTCGTTTGTAAGTGCCTTTCTTGTAAACGATGGAAAAATGAAATACCTATTTTTGAATAATAAGCTTTTTAGTATCAGTAAAGTAATCTGTTTTTAGTTGATAGAGATAAAGGCCACTCGGATAATCTTTCGCTTCGAATGGTATACTTTGGTGACCGCTCATTACTTTATTATCAATAATAGTTTCTTTCTCTTCACCAATCAAATTAAATAGCTTTAGCGATACTATACTTTGATTAGGAATTTCAAATCGAATCGTTGTTGCTGAATTAAATGGATTAGGATAATTTTGTGCCAGATGAAAGTTATTTATTTTATTTGTATTGTTTGTCTTAATTGATGTAATTGTCGTATCTCCACAAACAATACCGTTGATCACAGCTCCTCTTAAAATCATTGGTGAATCATGCTCAGTATAACTGAATCCTACAGGTCCAACACCTTCCTGTACTATAATTCTATCAGCTTCATCAATTACTTGCAGACTCCAATCGACAAAGTAATCAATTTGTAATCCTTGATTCCCAATAAAAGTTGTTACTATCTTTTTATCGATACAATAAGTATATCCACTATCGGAATATTCGGCTGAATACGCGATTTGTATTGAATCGCCAACATTCATATTAAAATTTAGAATAGCTTTTTCATTATCAAGTTGGAGAAAGTTGCTCAAGCTATCGACTCTATAATAGTTCCCAAAATCAAATAGAGTTGGAATAATTTTATAATATGTGTTTCCATCAACACGGGTTGTATCATCTATTTTAAAAGTAACAAATGTGTTATAAGGAGGGTCTTCATTTCTTTGAAAAATCCATTTATTTCCTATTTGCATGGGGAAAAATGAATTGTATGTGTTTAAATCATTACCTGATGCGAACGAAACGGATATTACAAAAGCAAGACAGAAAGTTGAAATGAAAAATATTGTTGAGGAATATTGTTTCATTTATTTTCCTTAGCTGTGAATGTATTGATAGTTATAATCGCGGCGCTCACATGCGGAACGGCCGGGCCGTCAGGTAGGGGCGAACGAAGTGAACGCCGCGATTCCAGCCGGCAAGCGAAGCGCGTCCGGCTGGAACAAGTAATTCGCCAGAAACTCATAAATCCCGTAATGGAATGTTTACCTGTTTCCGGTCATTACTAAAAAAGTGATGATATCAATGAGTGGGAGGAATGTATGACAGATGGAATCAAACAATGTATCCCACCTTATGACATAAAGAAAATAAATTTCCATTAAAAGTCAAGCAAAATCTTCATTATCCCCAACATTTAAAAAACAGATAAACTTATCAATTCTTAACCTAAAGAGAGCAAATCAGCTCTCTCAAATCACGCTGACGCGCGATTAATCTCGAACCACGCTATGTACTTCTCAATGGCTGATTTCAAATTCTGTCGAACAGCATTGAAATGACCAGCAATTTCACCAATGTTATACCCCGACAGCCTCATCAGAAATACATCATTTTCCTCATCGGACAAACTCAACAGGAACCTATCGAAGTCAATCTGAAATATGACATTGGCCTCAGCATCTTTAACAGATGTTAAGGTTGAAATACCAACGTCTTCATTGTTCTCTGACTCGTCCGAATATTCAAAATGATGAATCTCAACTTCACCACAATAGTATTAATGCTTACAGAACACATCATGGTTAGCATGATATCTTCCATGCCCGAAGTCTCTCCGAACTCCGGAGCGATACTCACCAGCGCGGGCTTCATGAAGTTGACTTGTTCTCCGATGGAGAGTGCCCGTCCCTTGCTAAGGGCACTCTGATAATTCTGATAATTCCACGCGAATATATTCTGCACAATGTCTGTAAAAACAGTTCTTTTTTTAACTTTCTTTTTACTCAAAAACACCGCGTTGCAGCTATGTATCGATAGCAAGAACTTGTTAAATTTGCGAAATAAATATTGACAATGTAATATTATTTCATATATTATATTGTTCCGGCAGGTGACGAACCTGTTGTGCTGCTTTTCCTTTCTGATTTGTTGCCTGCTTCATAGGTGTTTGTTAACTAAAATTCTTTCCTTACAATAAAGGCACTTCCAATGCCAAAGACTAAGATTCCTACGTATGACACATTATTGAACCCTGTCATTCAAGCCCTCAAAGAATTAGGCGGTTCGGGTACTATTGAGGAAGTCAATTTAAAAACGACCGAGATTGCTAATCTTTCTGAGGATCAACTAGAAGTTCTCCACGACAAAGTAAAAAGTAGTCAAACAGAAGTCGAGTATAGGCTAGCATGGGCAAGAACGTATCTGAAGAAATATGGCATTCTTGAGAATTCAACCCGAGGCGTGTGGGCGCTGACCCAAAACGGCAGAAAAGTTGAACAAGTCAATGAAAAAGAAGTCGTCGATTTTGTACGAGGACAACTTAAAAGTTCAAAAAAATCTTCAACGGACACAGATCACGAAGAAATTGATTTAGAAATGTCTTGGCGTGATGAATTGCTACAAACACTTTTACAAATGGATGCCTCAGCATTCGAACGACTTATTCAGAGAGTGCTTCGTGAATCTGGATTCATTCAAGTGGAAGTCACTGGTCAGAGTGGTGATGGTGGAATCGATGGTAAAGGGATCATGCGATTGGGAGGACTATTAAGTTTCCATGTTATTTTTCAATGCAAGCGATATCGAGGCACAGTGACTCCGAATCAAATACGAGATTTTCGCGGTGCGATGGTCGGCAGGGCTGATAAGGGTTTATTTATCACTACTGGAAATTTTACCAAGGAAGCCACTCGCGAAGCTACAAGAGATGGTGCTCCAGCCATTGATCTAATCGATGGGGAGCAGTTAATTGAAAAACTTAAAGACCTTGGCCTGGGTGTGAAGATCGAAAAAGTTGAAGAGGAGAAAATAATAGTTGATGCTGATTGGATTTTAAGTATTTAAAGACAATGATGATGATACAGAATTTAGAGAAAAAGGTTATGTAGTAATTCAGGAGAGTAAGATAAAATTGAATCAATTATCAAAGGGGAGTTTTATCGGTGGCTTTATTGAGATATTTGATCAGGCTGGTATGCGAATTAGAAAAGCAGAAAAATTGGTACAAGCAACTTATTTATCAGCCACCAAGGAAAGTCTGTATTCCTGGCATGATCTACCAGTAGTTGCAAATTATTATAAAGAGAATAATGCGGCGCGAACAAGAAATGCGAAAATTGAAAGAATATTCACCATGGTTAATCGAATGTTTTTTATAAAGATAGAAATAGCTTCACAGATGATCGTTGCGTTGAGATATTAAATGAACAAAATCAGGATGAAATAGATGTTATAATTGTCTGGAAACAAGATCTTCCCACTCCTGATTTAATTCAAGATTTCATCATATATGATGGCTCAGTCGTTCAAATCGAAAGCGCGACGTCCGCAGGAATCTATGAAGGAGTTACTGTGACAAAAGTACCTAAAAAAGTGCAATTCTACGAACAGAGATTTGAAACGCTTAAGAGATGTGGTCAACGATTTGAAGAATTTATGGAAGCGCTAAATATTATTAAAGCAATGAAAAGTAGTGAAGTTCGTTCCGTACAACCGGGCGATATAGATTGAAGTCGCAAAGTCATGAAAATTTGTGAGAAAAGGAAACGATTAAATGATTAATGAAATGCCACGCGTTTTCATTAGCTATTCATGGGAAGATAAGACAATCGCCAAGAAATTAACCGAATATTTAAAACGCGACGGGGCTGAAGTCTGGATTGATTCGTCTGAAATTAAAGCAGGCGATAGCTTTATTAAAAGAATGAATTTGGGGTTGGAGAGATGTAATATATTACTTCTACTCTGGTCAAGTTCAGCAGAGAAATCACAATATGTATCAATGGAGTGGGAAGCAGCACTTTCTAATAATATAAAAGTAATACCCTGTCTTTTTGATGATACAAAATTACCACCTATTTTATCAGGTCGCATTTATAAGGATCTTAGAAATTTTGATCACGGTTATGCAGAATTGGCAGAGGATCTGGGTGTTTCCTTGCCTCCTCCACCACCCGATGCGCTAAAACTCCGAGCTAAACCGACTAATTTGGTACTTGACGATGATAAAGAAATGCTAAAAAAATATGATTTCTATGATAAAGATATGAATCCAGAAGGTAGAGGAATTAATCACAAATATGAATTGCAGAATCTCAAGGGTGATAAAGTAGTTATTGACGGAGCAACGAAGCTAATGTGGCAACAAAGCGGTTCGGATGGGCCTTTGAGTTATAAAGATGCTAAAGAGTATATAGATGGGCTAAACAGAGATAAATTCGGTGGAGTCAATGACTGGAGGTTTCCAACGTTGGAGGAGGCAATGAGCCTGATGGGGGCAACAGTAAGTAATGACTTCGTTAACATTGACGCTATATTCGATAGCAGGCAAAAATATATTGGAACCAGCGATCTAAAAGGAGACCGTAATGGATTTGTTGTAAACTTTGACACCGGCAAATGCTATACAATGCCCATGCCCAATACTATTTATGTTCGTGCGGTTCGCTCTGATACATTTTTCGTTAAAGAAAATAATAACTTACAGCCTATTATTCCCCTAAAAGAACAGAAGCAAAAACAAAAAATGATAAGAAGGTTGCGAAGCGATCCGATTGAACTATCACAGGACGAAGTTAGCTCACTGTTATCGCAGCATGATTTTTATGAAAGAAATAAATATCCGCAAGGACGGGGAATTAGTCATAATTATAAATCCATTAATGACGGAAAAGTCATTCATGACGAATCGACGGGCTTAATGTGGCAGCAAGGCGGATCAGACAAAAATCTGAATATTGACAATGCAAAGAAATATATCAATGAACTGAATAAAGATAAATATGCTGGTTTCAATGATTGGCGGCTTCCGACATTAGAGGAAGCCATGAGCCTCATGGAACCGGAAAGAATAGAAAACGGCTTGTATATAAATCCGATGTTTGAAAGTACACAAAAGTGGACTTGGACAAGCGACAAATTCAAAGGCGATCCCATCGTGTGGGTTGTCTTTTTCAATAACGGTTTATGCGGCAGCGAGCACCTATACGGCAACAGCTATGTGCGTGCAGTCCGTACTGTTCAACCAAGCGGTTTAGATTAATCATTACCCTGGGATCTCGGTTATTGACTGAACACCGTTACCAGCCGTCTTAAATTGGGGGACGACAGTGGCGAGAGAGTTGCCCCCATCTTACATTGGGGGACGACTTGGGTTTGAATTTAGTTAATTGTCACTGACTTGATAGTTATCATAATTAAATTAAAAAAAAATCAACTGCACATGTCAAACCACGATTACATCAAATTCGGCACCTCCTCCTGGGCTTTCGAAGGATGGCAGGGGAATGTGTATCAAATTAAATATCCTCCAGGCAGATTTAAAAAGGATTGTCTGCGAGAGTATTGGCAGGATGTCAGATTCTCAACAGTGGGGATGGATCTGTTTTTCTACAATCCACCGGGCGAATCATTACTTAAACAGTACGCGAATCAATTCCTCGATGATAATAATTTTAAGGCCTGCAGCAAAGTCTGGCAGGAAATTACGATTAAACGTTTCCCGAATCAATCGCAATGGGGTAAGCGGCAGGGGCAAATGAATGATAATTTCCTGAATGCTGAGCTCTTCAATGAGAAAATATTATCAGTTCATCGTAAGGCATTTGAGCGCCAAACCGGTCCGTTTATTTTCGAATTCCAGTACATGCGCAAAGACGATATAACCAGGCAGCAATTTATAAACGATGTAGATGTCTTTCTCAGCAAGCTAGCAAACGATTTCCAGTACAGCATCGAACTTAGAAATAAAAACTTCCTCTGCCCGGATTACTTCGATGTGCTGAGAGAGCACAATGTCGCGCATGTATTTAACCAATGGACTTACATGCCGCCGATTAGTGAGCAACTTAAATTTGATTCGATTACAGCTGATTTTTTATTGGCGAGAATATTGACGCCGTTGGGAATGTCGTACCAGGAAACCGTACGGAAATTTGAACCTTATAATAGAATTGTTGAGCGGCAGCCAGGGATGAGAGAGGATGTGATGACATTGGCTGAAATCGCCATTAAAGAGAAGAAATATGCGTACCTGCTGATTAATAATAGAATCGAAGGCTGTGCGCCGGATACAATCAAAGAGATACAGAAGGAGATGAAAAGTAGATTTAAATAAAGAGGTGTTGAAATGATACCTGGCCCAGATCAAATCATTGCTTGTCCCAACTGTAAGGAGCATGAGAAATATAGGACACTGATTTCCGGCAATACATTTGGTGCAAAAGTCTGGACTGATGGAAAACAAATTGCACCAATGCTTCCGCGCCCTCCAGCCGTCGTGAAATGTCACTACTGTGGCGAGTGTTACTGGTTGGCCGATGCCAAAAAGATCAAAGAAGTCCATCGAGGGATCGTTCCTACTGGCCAAGAAGATGACCATGATTCTTGTGTCAGGGAAATAAAATTTGATAACTGATTTTGAGCTTCGCTGGATCACCTGATGAACGTTGGGCACTATTATGGATATGGAAAATACTTTTCCTTATACAGACATTTTATCATAGATGCTGACCGCCATTTTTCAAGATCAGGGTGTATAATAATAAGTAATTTGTACCTGGTTTGTCAGTTCGCCGTAGTTTTTAAGCGGATATAATGCCTGGAATATGAGATGATGACACTTGATGAAAAATTTAAGGCTCTTGATACAGATTCTGCTCCTGGTCAAGAGGTTCGCCAGGAGATAAGTGACCTTAATGCCATCATGCGCGGCGATAAATTTGACGGGATTCCGGTTGATTTCTCACACGGGGATGTAGATGCCTTTCCGCCGACTCCCGGCTCATCAGAAGCATGGAAAGATGGCTTCGATAAAGGGAGCCAACAAGCGTACACTGAATATCGCGGTGAGGCGCGCATACGCGAGAAACTTGCCATTCGCCTTGGCAGGTTTACGGGCAAACCGATTTCAGCAGTTAGCGAATTGATCATAACTCCCGGTACGCAAGGCGCGCTATTTCTGGCACTCGGTGCCACAGTTACCTCGGGTACAAAAGTTGCCGTGGTTGAACCCGATTACTTTGCCAACCGCAAACTTGTAAAGTTCTTTGGCGGTGAAATTGTTCCTGTTCCTTTACACTACCAGGGGACTCTATCTGAAAATGGTCCCGATCTAAATCGCATTGAAGATGCATTTAAAAACGGTACAAAGGTCTTCGTCTTTTCTACACCTAACAATCCGACAGGACTGGTATATTCAAGCAGTTCAATCGCCTCAATTTCAGAACTCGCAGCATCATTTAATGTGAGCGTAATCGTTGACCAACTGTACTCTCGTCTGCTGTACAGCGGTGAGGTTTACACGCATCTTCGCGCCTGTGATACACAGCCGGAAAATCTTATCACGATCATGGGCCCATCAAAGACTGAGTCTCTCAGTGGATTCCGTCTTGGAACTGCATTCGGTACCTCCGGCTTAATTGATCGAATGGAACGTCTTCAGGCGATCGTTTCTCTGCGCGCAGCAGGATACAATCAAGCGGCTCTTGACACCTGGTTTCAGGAACCTTCCGGTTGGATGGAAAAGCGTATCCGTGAACATGAAGTGATAAGAGATGAATTGCTTAATATTTTCAGGCGCGCTGATATCCAGACAGCAACCCCGCAGGCCGGGAGCTATCTTTTCCCGCAATTGCCACCCCTTGATATTGAACCAAATAGATTTGTACGGCTGCTTCGCCATCAAGCAGGTGTGACAGTTACGCCTGGAAAAGAATTTGCACCCGGTTTAGACCACAACATCAGATTGAACTTTTCACAAGACCGCGCGGCGGCAGTCGCGGCGGCAGGGCGGATTATAAAAATGGTGGATGTTTACCGTAAATGAATCACTGATTTTTGATCGAATTCCTTCTCTGACCAATGAACAGACTTCTTATTTATTGATGCGATATCCAGCGAGCGTATTTTAGAATATTTCGGCTCTTTCCTGATCTTTTTAAAGTCGGTCATCTTTTGCTTATAAAAAAGAATCAAATTTCATGCATCCAACAATAAAGCAGTCCCCCACCCCACTGCGACTTCGTCATGAAATGAAAATCCCATTGAATGCCGAGGAAAATCCATCTGACCTGTATGCGGATCATATTCGCTCTTTTCTCAATTGTAAGCCAGGCGCATTTTTTCATCATTCATGGTCGGGGCGATAATAGCCTGCCATTCATCGCTGTTCCATGTTCCCAGTTTTTCATGTATCTCAAGGTACTTTTCTGGTATTGGATGGGTGCCGTATACAACTTCAACGTCATATTTTGTTTTTATAAAGTCATGAAAATATATGAGATAAGGGCATGGCGGATATCCGACAATCAGGCCGGTGGCCAGATGGATTATCTCCGCTCCGTTTGCTTTCATTTCGTCCACGGCATATTCGATGTTGCCACCGGGACACCCGTCGCAACTGGTATATCCGACAAGTTCGACTTCCATATCCTTGTATCTGCTGAATGAACCCTCACGGTTTTTCAACGATCTAAAGCATTTCCCACCGCCACATCTCCGATAACGGTCACAAATAATTATCCCTATCTTCTTTGTTTTCTTCATCTCGTCGTCTCCATATTGATATCGCATGTTCGCCGTGACATGTGATCGATCTGTATTTAAATTAAGGCTCCTAACCCGCCCGGTTCGCTGTGGCTGCCTTTGCTATAGCGATTAGTAAACTGTGAAGGTTTGGTTAAAATACAGTCTAAGTAGTCACCCCACTGTAATCAGAAATATCCATCTGACAAAATGGGTGCCTTTAAGAGGCCCCCTGGTATTGATGCATTGGTCAAAGAACAGTTTCGACCATGGATGCTTTTTTCACCTGACTTATTAGGAGGAATATGTGTTATACCTCCCACAGCTATTGGATATCCTTTTTGCTCCCTGACTTCAGTTTTCCCATCACTCCGGCGATACCACCGCCCACAACCAGTAACGAAGCCCCCGCGCATCCGCTGAGAATGTGCTGTATCTGCTGATACGCACCGGTGCCACTCAGCGTATGCGACGACATTATCATTGCAAAGCCCCAGATGCAGGCGTTGACCAGGATGACTACTCCCGCGATCACTGATGATTTCTTGTTCATGTCAGTTTCTCCTTCAATGTGGTATGCGCGCTTAACTATGACTAGAAGTCCACGCCCAAATGCCTTATTTAAAAACGACGTTTAGGTTATATAATCAACGCAAGATATAAAAACACTTCACCATATAATAGCCTTAAACAACATCCCCTAATCAGACTTAAAATGCTTCAATGATTCCAGTAAATCGAAATTCCTGGGATATTTTTGAAGCATTTCGATCAACTTTTCCATCGCAGTCACGTTATTGAGCGTTGCCAGAGCCTGGCGCAATAATTCCATGCGACTGTACTCTTCCGGCTCAACCAAAAGCTCTGCACGCCGCGTACTGCTCTTTAATACATCGATTGCCGGGAATATCCGATGAGCTGCCAGGTTTTTGGACAGGACCAGTTCCATGTTACCCGTGCCTTTGAACTCCTCGAATATGACATTATCCATACGACTGCCTGTTTCGACCAGAATCGTTGCAATGATCGTTATCGAGCCTAATCCCTCCACATTGCGTGCCGCACCAAATATACGACGCGGGACTTCAAGTGCACCGGCATCCACACCTCCGGAAAGCGTACGCCCTCCGCCCCGGTGCTGCGAGTTATGTACTCGCGCCAGACGCGTCAGTGAATCGAGCAATATCATCACATTCTGCCCTGCAGCAGCTTCCTTAAAAGCCTTTGCAAGAACTGTATCGACAATCTTAATATGATTTTCATGACTTTGATCCATGGACGAAGAATATACCCTGGCATTCACACTACGCGTAAAATCGGTCACCTCTTCAGGACGTTCATCAATGAGTACGCAATATACATTCATCTCAGAGTATCCGTTTAACACCGCTTGACAGATATGCTTCAAAAATGTCGTTTTACCCGAGCCAGCAGATGACACCACAAGGGCACGCTGTCCCATCCCTATCGGACAAATAAGATCAAGTGCACGGACGGACAACTCATCGCTGCCCCTCTCCAGAACAATGCGCGGATGTGGATCAACTGCCGTACCGGCAAGAAATTTTTTCTCTTCAGATGAAGACATTTTCCGCCCTTGCGAATGCGAACGCTGCTGCGATCCTGGTTTCCTGCGCCGCGAATTTATATTAAATGAGCTCATATATACCCTTACTTCCTTGTATTTTTGTTAAATTTTCATCCAGAAAATTGAAAATGTGTATTGGGATGAAGCCTCCCGACCGTTCACCTTCCACACTGCATTATTGCTAACGCAACGCGAATTAATTTACAAAATAATTTAATGACCTCTCCCAATATGTGTGGAACGGGACAGAGGAGCAGAAATTTCAGACTCCTTGAATCCTCGTCAAATGGTATTTACAAAGTTTGAAATCGGTACAAAACAGCATTCATTTATAACTCTGAGATCCGGGATAACATTACGGAAGTAGAGGATAGAGATACAGCCGGAATAGACACCCCACTGCAATCAGTAATAAAATAAAAATACCAATGAATGTCAAGAAAAATCTTCATTGCCGGGAGATACATCAATAGTAATCTTCAGCGGCAGTTTTCTGCCATAACAGGTGGCAACTTTCAACCGGAATGACTGGCAGGTTTCACCGGAATAGGTGGAAGATTTAAACCGGAATAAGATTATTTATTCCCAATATCACCCAATTGTTATAAAGTGCGAAAAAAGAAACTAAGTTTTAAAAAATATAGCTTTGCATGATATTTTATAACGACACAAAAGAGATGAGTTCGAAATCAAACTCATTATAAAGGATCAGTTTCTTAGTGCCTTGGTGTCCTGGTCGCTATTTTCATGAATTGTTCAAGTGAAATATGCATTTTTCAGGCGACTATCCCCCTTTCTGTTCCATAGTTCAGATATTCACCCGTTTCCATAATTCTCTTTATCGTCCCGATCACCTGCCATACGTCGTGAAACGAGTTGTAAAGCGCCACCGGCGCAAACCTGATGATATTGGGAAGCCTGAAATCCGAAACGATTCCCTTCGCTTTCAGCGCTTCATTGATCTGTATCGCGTTCGCGTGTGTGAGCGCCACATGACCACCGCGGCGCTCCTCTTCCAGTGGCGTCCCAATCTCAAAACCGAACTGAACAAGTTCCTCCCGGACCAAATATATCAAGTAGCCGGTCAACCGGAGCGATTTGCTTCGGATTGCCGATATCCCTGCGTCATTGATGATCCTCAGCGATCCCTCCAGCGGGGCGAGACTTAAGATATGCGGTGTGCCCGTTTGCCAGGCGCCGGCATCCTGTGCCCGCTCAAATCTATGAGACATATCAAACTGTCTCTCTTTGGTAGACCCAAACCAGCCGGCCAGAGCAGGCTCTTTGCTGAAATGTTTCTTATTGACATATAATCCGGCAACACCGCCGGGACCACTATTACAGTATTTGTACGTGCACCAGCAGGCGTAATCGACCTGCCAATCAGACAAAGAATGCGGCACCGCGCCGACAGAATGCGAACAATCGAAACCAATGACAATACCACGCCTGTGAGCCTCTTTTGCAAGCCGTGCGATGTTGAGCAGTTGGCCGCTGCGATACAGCACCGAGGGCAGGAATATGAGCGCCACATCCCAGGTCATGGCATCGATGATATCCCCCTCATCCAGGAAAGCATCCTCCGGATAAGTCACCTCCGTTAAATCACTTTCAGCATCAAAACCTTTCAGTATCAGCTGACTCTGCACGGCATATCGATCCGTTGGGAAGGCGTTTTTTTCGATCAGTATCTTCCTTTTCTCTCCTTGCGGGGAATAAAATGTTGCGATGAGGGCATGGATATTGACTGTCGTCGATGCATGCAGAATAACCTCTTCAGATCCGGCACCGACAAGGGGTGCACATTCTCGGGCAAGCGCTTCCGCATAGGTGAACCAGGGTTTATCCGCCCTCATCCAGCCGTTAATACCCAATCGCTTCCATTCATCTAAGATGCGCATTAAGCTCGCTTCGGCATCCACGGACAGCAAGCCGAGCGAGTTGCCATCCATGTAAATTTCGCTGGGGTTCAAGTAGAAACGATCTCGAAAATGGCTGAGTGGATCACGCGAATCAAGACTGTACGCGTATGCTTCGTCAGTGCGATGCATAGCTGTCATTTGGCCGGCTTTACTATTTGGTTCACGATCTCTGTAACGCCCGGTAGTGCCAGGTCGACCCAGGCAGCATACATTTTGCCTGACGGATGCAGTCCATCTGCAGCGATCAGGGAAGGATCCTCCAGTGCCTGGCGGGAGATGGGGGTGACATCCACGTAAAGAATGCCACGATTTTCGGTCTCATCCCGATTCACTGCGTTGTATTGATCAATTTCTTTCGCGATAATTTCACGATCCCGGGACGCGGCAAATGGCGTCACACCCCAGTCAGGGATTGAAAGCACGAACACATTCTCTTCGCGTCCGCCGGCAAAACCGACAGCTTGTTGCAGCAACGCACGGAACTCATCACGATAATTGGCCACATCGCGCCCACGGTACTGATTATTAACGCCAATCAATAACGAGACCATATCGTAAGGCCCGGAAATTTGACGTGCATCTATCCCGGCGGCCAGTTCATCAGTTGTCCAACCGGTTTTCGCGATGATCAGAGGATCATTAATCATGTAGCCGTCTTCCCGAAGCCTGTTCACCAGAAGCACCGGGTAACGCTGCGACTCAGCAACGCTTTCACCGATTGTGTACGAGTCCCCCAACGCGAGGTAATTCAATGGCACCTCTTGTACAACCTCCTTCACCTTCTTACATCCCGGTAACAGTAACAATAGAACGATCACTATTTTCACAACAGAATGCTGTCGCATGTAGTCCTTTCAAATGGTTGATTCCGTCTGACAGTAGCCAGAAGATAAGAGTGTTTCTGCGGGGTCTGAATCTTTCACTGAATTCTGTCGATTTTTATTCTAGAGGAGCATTGGTATCTAATTTTGAATATATTCATCATAAAGATTCTCTAGTTCTTCCCAGGAATCTAGACATATCCCCCACGTGCCTGAGAAGGGATCATCTAAATCTCTTATGATGGCAAGAAATGAAACAACGATAAAAGTCACTCCGCTAATGAGAACAAATCCTACCCAGGTATTTTCAAAATGTAGTCCATAAAATGGAATGAGCCAGATAATCGAAGATAGAAGAGAGAGAAACCATACAGTTTTCGGCATTCTTTGCAGCGAATGAGATATTCTGTCTCCCCGTACATCCATCACCTCAAATAGTTTTCCAAGTAATTCTGATTCTAAAAATCCATGTTTCTCAAAATTGATGATTTCGCCAATGGTGTCTCGTATTTTCAATAAATAATTATCTCCTTTTTTCTTAACGTCTGGATTATTATGCTCCACTTTATGCGTACTCAATACATGCTTGACATATTCTCCAATCATTTCCATCACTTCATTTTTGTACTTTAATAATTTCTTGTCTGCAGTCTGAATTAAAAAAACTGTGTGGAACATCATAGCAAAAGCATCAGCTTCACGATCAAACTCACGATCGACTATATCATATTGTGCCCAAACATTTACCAGTACGAGCGCAATTAACAAACCATATGGTACTCCAAACCACTCAATGAAATTTTGAATAACCTCCATATCTCTACCAAGATCATCATGTAAAACCATTGATCCATAATATACCAATATTGAAAGAAGCGCTCCGGACAATCCAATGATTAGTGGTTTATCCCAGAAATGGTGAAGCATAATTTTATGAATCTGCTGCTTTAACATAATCCATGCAGTTAAAAATTTCCTCGCTCCGGTCATGCGAATCCTTTCTCAATTATTTCATGATCAAATTAGGAGCTAATTTATAAAGATCGTATTTTACCATGTATATATGTTAACAAATAACATTTAAATAGCAGATACAGCGAGCAGATCGAAGTAAGATAATAACAGGTATCTGAACAGAGTGCGAAAAATATCAGGTTTGTTTATTTTTTAACCCAAATGAATAAAATAAACGTAAATTTGAATGTTTTGAATGACAATCTGAATTCTTCCTGGCAGATTCTAAATAGATTCTTCTGAATAACAGGAAGACAGAGGGCAAAATGAGTAAAATGAATGTAAATAAAGTGAATTCTCTTATTAGCTGGATAATTCTAGGCCCCAATTCAGCGTAATCAATGATTACCAAAGGAAGCACAACAAAAGATGTGATTGTGAGTGATTTTTTAAATGTTTTCATGTTATTTTCGTGAGTGAGTTATATTTAATTATTTGAATTATTTATTGCAAATATAGTACCAATGTTATAAAAAAAGTAGAGTTTTACAAATATTTTTTAAGACTGAATCGAATACATAATCTTTATTATAGTGATATATACGACAATATTAATATTTTTAATCCTCAATGTCAAGAAAAATCTTCGCAACAGACATCTCTATTTGAATCCTGTGGATTTCATGTATGCGATGTATGGAGAGAATTCAACAATCAATACCTGATGCTCTCCGCCATGCCTGAAGACAAAGATGTCAAGACTAGCACGGGAGTGAGAAATAACCTCAAGAAGCTAGATCACGCCACAGCACATTTTTCAGAAAGCTGGCTTCGGGAGATCACGCATTGGAAACAATGATTGAAACAGATGCATGACGCCGGCAAACGCGTCATCTTGTGGAGAGCCGGATCCAAAGCGGTTTCTTTCCTGACCACACTCGACTTACAAGATGAAATCCAGTACGCGGTCGACGTCAATCCGTACAAGCATGGCACATTTACAGCCGGAACTGGCCATAAGGTTGTGCCACCCGATCACCTGACATTATATCCTCCGGATATTGTCATTGTAATGAATTCTATTTATTTGCATGAAATCAGGAATATTATAACCCGTATGCCACGAGAGCCGGAATACATTCCATTATGATTATAATCTCTTAACAATGCGCTGAAAGAATTGATCCCCTCAGAAAACGATATGAAAATTTCTTATAAAAATAAAAATTATGAAAAAAATGAAGACCAGCATCCGTCTCCTGTTTGTCATGCGAACGCGACTTCAACATTTTTTGAAAATCGTCATATTCCGGTGCATTGCAATATTTTGTGGGCGGATAAAAACGAGGCCAAGGATGTTGCGAGAGCTGATATTGTACTTGTTCATTGCGAACACTGCGGCAATATTTACAATCCGGCATTCAAGAATGACTTGATGCGGTATGACTCAAATTATGAGAATTCGCTTTATTTCTCACCGTATCGATATCAGTCCAAGAAAGCACGGGAAATATATTTCAGGAACCTGCCAGAAAATACTCAGGCCTGATGCCATCCGGGAGATCCAACCGGATGTGATCGTGTTAATGAACCAGCTGTATAAAAATGAAATTCGTCGGATTGTCGAAGAATACAGTATGGATGTCGACTACCTCTATCCTTGACCGTATATCCAGAACAACAACATCATTTCAAAACGAAAAAAGGCGCCACATCTGCGACGCCTCGTTCATTTATCATTCACCTGAAAATAAAAGTGTCCCGCTTGCACAAACGGGACACTACAGGACATTCGAACAAAGTTTTTGAAATCCTCAATGCATCTGGAACTTACTAGTGTAGAAAGACTGCGAGACCACCGGCGATATGAAACTGACTGCCGCTCTCGGAATCACCATCCTCAGGCTTCATGCTGTCGATGCTGTACGCAACCCCACCAAAGAGGCCCACGCTGCTCGTTATCATGTGCATGACGCCACCCCCGAACCGTATCATGTTACCCGACCAGCTGTAATCATTCTCACCCGTATCCCATGAACCGCTCATGTAGAGAAACGAAACATCCACATACGGATACGTCGGCCCGTTGCTTCCGATAAAATAGATCACTCTCGGTCCAATGCCCCATCCCGACTGGCTGTAGTCTCCCTGGGATTCGCTCTCGAACAACAGGTTGGCGCCAACCGCCAGTCCCGGTGCAATAAAATAGGCGAAAAACGGATCCGCTTCAATGGATGTCACGCCATCGCCATCTGAATTTTCGTATAAATCTCCACTCGCGCTTGAAAAGGCGAGTTCACCGGCAATGATTTTACTTCCCTTGTCAATTGGCGACGATTGAGCAAGTATCAGCCCGGAGGTAAACAGAGTGATGACAGTAAATACGAATAAAACACGAAAAGTCTTCTTCATGGCTGCCTCCTTTTACCCTTGATAATGAAAAGAAATTTAGCCGCACTCCCGTATTTTGAGGATTTCAGATTGTAAAATAAGAGTGCCTGATGAATTAAGTTCGGCCGTTGATCACGGGATAGCCGTACACGCAATGGCAAAATGGCTTCAATGCAACAGTTAGAGACCAGGGGGATCATGCCATTGTGATAGAATATACTGTATTATTCTCTCGATGTCAAGGAGAAATTGGACTTCCTCGTTGACGACTTATTTCTCCCGGAATATCATATTCGGGTTGCTTTTTCGCAACGTATCTGTTAAATTCAATCACGAGCACAACACATACCATCAAAAGGACAGTATGAATGAATAGCAAGAGCCAGAACCGGAAGCAGTGCAAGATGGGAATCGATCCAGCGCAGGGATCGACGTACAGGGAACGTCTGCCAGACATTATTGATGATATTCTCAGCGGCAGCACCAATGATACCAACTTCAATCATATCGGCGAGGAGCCGATCCCTTCCACGGAAGCGGTAATCGATATCATCGCCCGATTCAGAGAGGTACTCTTCCCCGGATATTTTTCCAGGGAACGCATCGACGCCGTGAATCTGAAGTACAGCATGGGGCGCTGCATCTCAGTACTGTACAATCTGTTAGCGGAACAGATCTGCCTCAGCTTCCGGCACAACTGCTTTCGCTACCACAAAGACTGTGTGGACTGCAATGAACTGGGACTCAAGATCGCCCTTTCAATAATCCAGTCAATACCCGATTTACAAATGATGCTGGCGCATGATGTGCGTGCGGCTTACGATGGCGATCCTGCGGCAAAAAGCTATGATGAGATCGTGTTCAGTTATCCGGGGCTGTTCGCCATCCGGGTCTACCGCATTGCCCATCTGCTGTATGTAAACGATGTCCCCTTCATCCCCAGGATCATGGCCGAGCACGCCCACAGCATCACAGGGATCGACATACATCCGGGCGCGAAAATCGGCACGCATTTTTTCATCGATCATGGCACCGGCGTGGTGATTGGCGAGACAACGGTGATCGGAGATCGTGTCAGGATTTATCAGGGCGTCACGCTCGGGGCGCTGTCGCTGCCGGCTGATGCCGGCGAACGCATGAGAGATCGCGTGAAGCGGCATCCCACCATCGAGGATAACGTGATCATATATTCCGGAGCCACGATACTGGGCGGAGATACGGTGATCGGCGCCAATTCCATCATCGGCGGCAATGTGTGGATCACCAAATCCATCCCGCCGGATACAAAGGTCATTCTGGAGACGCCGAAGCTGGTGTATAAGTGAAAAGTGACTTAAGCTAAAGTTCAAAGTACTTAAAGTTAACGTTGGATAGACTTTCATTATTCATTTGAATCCGGGATCATTCATGAATATACATGCCGACATTACCGGGCCTATCGGTGCCACACCGATGGTCAGGCTGAACAGGTTGGCCAAGGGACTTCACGCGGAAATATTGGTGAAGCTCGAGTTTTTCAATCCGCTGGGCAGTATCAAGGACAGGACGGCCTGGTCCATGCTGTCGGCTGCAGAAGAGGACGGCCTGATCCATCCGGAGACGCTCATCGTCGAGCCGACCAGCGGCAATACCGGCATCGCTCTCGCCTTCATCTGCGCGGCGAAAGGGTACCGGCTGCGACTCACCATGTCGGAAAACATGAGCATAGAGAGAAGAAAGCTGCTGAAGCATCTGGGCGCGGAAGTGGTGCTCACACCCGGAGAGAAAGGCACATCAGGCGCCATCGAAGCGGCGAAGGAGATCGTGGCACGGGAGAACGACGCCTATATGCCCAACCAGTTCGCCAATCCGGCGAATCCGAAAATTCATCGCGAGACCACAGGTCCTGAGATTTGGCGTGACACCGGTGGCCGCGTCGATATATTCGTCGCCGTCGTAGGTACCGGCGGAACCATCACCGGCGTGGGAGCGTCTCTCAAATCGAAAAATCCAGACGCCAGGATCATCGCGGTGGAGCCAGAAAAATCACCGGTGCTTTCCGGCGGAAAAGCAGGAACGCACACACTGCAGGGAATGGGCGCTGGATTCATCCCCGAGGTTCTGGACATGAGCCTCGTCGACGAAATCATTACGGTGAGCGACGATGAGGCGTACAACACAGCACGATCCATGGCAGCGAACCAGGGCATACTCTGCGGCATCTCCTCAGGCGCGGCGGTGAGCGCCGCGCTGCGTGTTGCAGCGCGGACTGAGTCCGGTAACAAACGCATCGTCACCATTGCGCCCAGTACCGGCGAACGCTATATCAGCACGGCGCTATTCGCCGACTGACGGCATGGCCTAGCGAATCAATGTGCACTTCTTCACAGCAATATCGCGTCCGGCTTCGATGCGGTAAAAATAGATGCCAGAGCCCTGATCTTCAGCATTCCACGCCACATCATGATACCCCGCTTCCTGATACGCGTTCACCAGTGTCTCGATGAGCTGACCGCGGACGTTGTATATGCATAACCGCACATCGGCCGGTTCCGGAAGATCATACCGGATCGTCGTCACCGGATTAAAGGGATTGGGATAGTTATGCATCAGCGCGAATTCAGCGGGCACGGTATTTTCATTTTCTGCAGCAGCCACGCCGGTCGGTAAATTGACAGGGATGATGAATGAATCCTGCCAATATACAAAATCATCGCTGGTAATCTCGACCAGTACGTGTACATCTCGCGCCTCATCGGCATAAGGCGATACGATCACGCGATATTCCTGATCAGCAGTCACGCTCTCATTCGCTGCGATGTCCGCAAAAGTGGCTGCACTGTATGACACATGTATACGTACAAAGTCGTCCGGCGTCGAGATGCGTGCCGTAACATTTTCAGCTGACGCGTACGCGCCTTCATTTTTCAATCTCAGCTTGAATTTCAGCAAATCACCCGGATTGGGGATTGTGTCTTCCGTCGTGTATTCGAGCCCTTCCAGGACGACGGGTCCGACCGAGGTAAAGCGTTTCACATTCGGCAGCATACGATACGTATCATCACTCAAATTCACAGTCTTGATGCTGGCACGCACTGATTTTTCTTCCAGAGGCATCCACATACCGCCCCAGACGCCGTCCTCCGGTTCACCGTCGTTGTGCAGCCCGTCATCGGCCAGCATGGCTGAATCGAGGACAGTCCCTTCAGCATCCGCGAAGGTGCAGCGTACCGACAGATCGTCCTGATCCGGGTTTTCGACAGTCGCTGTGACATGGAGCGTATCCGACGCCGGTGCGATGTAGGTCTTGTTAAACGCGACATCATGCGCGTACGCCAGCGTATGAATCCATTCCATGGCCCGTTTGACCACAGTATCTTCGCCCTTTCGCACATCGTCCGGATTCAGCCACACCTCTTCATCCACATCAAATCCGACATGCGTGAGGTAATAGTCCGGATCCTCGCGCAAGGAGGTATTGGAAACCGCCATCGACTGGACCCACAGATTGGAATATTGAAGATATTCGATACCCACGTAGCCAATGGCGCTGTTGGTGGGAAGACCGAATGTCCTCACCATGGGATGCGCCGTCATCTGCAGCGGCATCATATCGCCCGCGCTCACAGATGCGGGTCCGATCAGGACGGCGATCGGTACATCGCAGATCTGCGATTGATCCGCTTCAAAATACAAGGGCGCTACCGGAATATCAAACGGAACAAGCGAATATCTATCCAGCGGATCATCACGTACATTTGAGATGAGAATATCCTGATCCTCGTTGAACAGTATCTCCAGCGCCTTGAAATATTCTGTTGGATAGCCTCCAAGATTCATGCGTGAATCGATGATGAGTCCCTGAACACCGGAACCATAGAGTAGCGATTGCACCGCCAGCTTGAAGTCATCACCGACGCGGTTATCCTTCATCCAGGACCAGATGTAGATGTAGCCGATATTCGTTCCGTCGACCACGCCCCAGCTGACATGGTTGCTGTTGATGTTCGGAAAAGAAACACCGGCTATCGGCATCTGCGCCGTGCAGAAGATGTCCATGTTCTGGTCTGCCAGGACACTTGTGGGGAGATGAACCGTATCGTTGCTTCCGTATTTCACGACATCGATGGTATCGAACAGATGCCAGTTCATGCCTGCACCGGCCAGCCAGTGATGCCGGTCGCTGGACTCCGAACTTCCCCAGCCGTACATCGTGCTGACCGGCAATTGCGCGTCGAGCAGGTCGGGATAGATATCCTTCCAGGGAATGCCGTGATAACCGAGAACGACATCCCCCGGTTCCAGTCCGAGCGGATGATCGGGGACGACCTGATACACCAGCAGCGACTGATCCGGAAGCGGTGTCAGTCCGGCTCCGAAGTGTCCGTTGCCCAGATAGCCGCTCACTACCAGCAGCGGAATACCCGGCTTCAGTTCACTGGATAAAATATCGATATCGAATATGGAAACATGCGCGTCCTGGAGCGCAAGATAGAGCTGGCACATGATGGCATAGAAACGACCGCGGCTCACACCTGCCTCGATCTCCGGCCTGAATACGGTATATAGTGAATCCCAGTTCACATCGAGATGATGAAAACTCGCATACATCTCATCAGCCAGCGTCCAGAAATTGTCGAAGATCTCGAGCTTTGCCGTCGTTACCATACCTTCGCCCCAGGTGGAATCGATGGCAGTGCGCCAGTCGTCCTGAGAATAGTAACCGGGTCTTTTCCCGATGTGATTCAGATCCTTCGGCACCCTTCCCAGTTCCCTCAGCTCCCGGATAGTGGTGGGCCTGTCCATTTTAATATTGAACGTATCAGCGTTCAGGTTAAACGGGAAAGCAGCAATATTCAGAACAACGCAAATCAAGATGAGTCTTAGGGATCGCTTCACTTTTACACCCTTTCATTTGAGAGATTAGAATCATTCACCAAATCAATGGTAACATGTCGTATTTCGTCATAGAGATGAGCAAGAATCGATTTTTCTGCTCGTCAATACTTCCTACGAAGAAAACAGCGACAGGTTGCGGGGAAAGAATGAAAGGCAGATGCGATTGTCAGTCCATTGCCACGATCAGATCATACAAGGACTTCGATGGCATTCGGCATGATCTTGACATGAATCGGTGTACTGCCGACCAGCTCGCCATCGATATTGAGCGTATGGTCTTCGAGCGGCACGATGGAAAATTCCTTGACCTGATAGTAGACCACGGCCGGATCGCCCACATGTGCGCCTTTGAAGATCCTGGAAAAGAGTGAAAGCAGTTTGATGCGACCCGCCTTTCTCACCACCAGCAGATCGATGAGACCATCGTCGATCTGGGCCAGAGGCGCCATCTTCATGGCATTCCCGGTATGGATGGTGTTGCATGCCAGGATAAATCCGTAATCACCGGCAATATTCTGTCCGTCGACGGTAATTTTGGCAAGGCGGACTTTATTCTTGAGCACTTCGATGACGGCGGCGACATTGTAACGCTGTCCCTTCAGCCAGCGCAGCTTTTCGGCCAGGATATTGACATCCGTGGGAATCCCCCACCCGACGATATTGAACGCGTAGATCACTTCATCCTTGGCATCGACTTTGGCGACATCGACTTTTCTGAGGCGATTTCTGACGATGCGTTTCGCCGCCACCACAGGATCGAGACAGTTCAGGTCGTGCATGAATGAGTTTCCCGTGCCGCCGGTGATAAGTCCAATGGGAATCTTAGCCTTGTCAGTGCGAGTCAGCATGCCGTTGACCACTTCGTGCATGGTACCGTCGCCGCCAATAGCGCAGAAGCCGTCGTAGCCTTTGAAATCAAGCGAATTCGCCATGATCCTGGCATGTCCTGCGTAACGGGTCTCCTGAATATCGATCTCCGCCCCGGCTTCCTTGAAAACAGGTTTTACTTTGTCGAGAATGGCGCGCCCTTTCCTGGCGCCGCCATGAGGATTGACCACCAGATAATATCTGCTCATAATTCCGCCTATTTTTTGGTTGGCAAAAGATAAAGAAAATCAGTACGAAAATCAAGGAAAAATAACTTGAATAATTCAACAAACTTGCTATCTTTCATTACGATGAAACCGACATTTAATGAACTACTGACACTTTACAGATCCGAGCTTCTCGATAGCGTTGTTCCGTTCTGGACGGAGAATGCCATCGACCGGCGAAACGGCGGCATCTGTACCTGCATCACCGATGATGGTGAAATCATCAGCGAGGACAAATATCTCTGGTCCCAGCTTCGGGCGATCTGGACATTCGCCGCACTGTACAACCGGATCGACAAAAAAGAGGAATGGCGTGAGATCGCCGAAAATATTTACACGTTCGCCAGCAGGCATGGCAGGAATGAAAAGGGCGAATGGGTGTTCAGCGTATCAAAGGAGGGCGACATCCTGCAGGATGCGGTCAGTATCTTTGCTGACGGATTCGCCATACTGGGACTCACCGAACTCGCTCATGCGACTGGCAGACAGGATGTGATCGATCTGGCGGTGGAGACGTACGAAAATGTAAAAGCCAGGCTGGCCGTACCCGGTTCATACGGTACAGAACCCTATCCCCTGCCCGCCGGGATAAAGGCGCACGCGGTTTCGATGATCTTTTCGCTCGCCTTCAACGAACTGGGACACTATCTGGAATCCCACGAGATCATCGATGAAAGCCTGCGTCATGCCGAGGAGGTGATGCGCGTCTTTCTCAGGCCGGAATATCGCAAACTTTACGAGTACGTGAACGACGATAACTCGCTCATCGACTCACCCAGAGGCCGTTCGGTGGTCCCCGGACACACCATCGAATCCATGTGGTTCATGATCCACATTTACAGGCGTGAGGGAAATGATGAACGGATCGCACAGGCTATCGAGGCGATCAGATGGCACATCGAGTTCGGCTGGGACCACGAGTACGGCGGCATTCTTCTGGCAGTGGATTCGGAGGGCGGTGATCCCTGGTGGAAATTCGCGGATACCAAGCTCTGGTGGCCTCATACCGAGGCGATTTACGCGCTTCTGCTCGCCCACAGCATCACCGGCGAAACATGGTGCCGTGAATGGCTGACGCGCGTGCATGACTACGCGTTCACGCATTTCCCTGTTGCGGGATTCAAAGAGTGGACGCAGAAACTGGACCGGGCCGGGAATAAGATAATGGAGAACGTGGCGCTCCCGGTGAAGGATCCCTTTCATCTGCCAAGAGCGCTGATATTCAGCATCGACGTGCTCCGGGAAATGACCATGAGAAATAAGAAAAACGAATCATTATAAAACCGGATGGAGTTCACTATGAAATTGTCCAGGATCATCAAATCATTTCTGCCCGGCATCTTTCTGCTCGGATTCAACATAGGCACCGGCAGCGTCACCTCGATGGCAAAGGCGGGAGCCGATTACGGGATGTCGCTCTTATGGACGATCCTCATCTCCTGTCTGGCGACTTACTTCATGATCGTGCAATACGGCCGCTACACGCTCATCACCGGCGAGACCGCGCTGCAGGCGTTCAAGAAGCATATACACCCGGGCATCGGGGTCTTCTTCATCATCGCGCTCACCATGACCGTGTGCGGCGGCGTGATGGGACTCATGGGGATCATCACTGATGTGTGCCACGCGTGGTCAAAAACATATATTTCGGGCGGCATCAGCCAGATCTGGTTCGCGGCTTTTTTCATCGGTCTCGTGTACATGATCTTCTGGAAGGGCACCACAGAGTATTTCGAACGCGCGCTCTCCGTCATCGTCGCGATCATGGCCGCAAGTTTCATCATCAATTTCTTCATCCTGACGCCACCCGCTGGCGACATTTTGAAAGGACTGGTCCCGAACATTCCGCGCGTAACCGCCGATCAGGGCAAGGGCCCCTTTCTGGTCATCGCCTCGATGGTCGGCACCACGGTAGCATCTGTTCTGTTCATCGTGCGCACCACGCTGGTGAAGGAAGCCGGCTGGACTATAAAGGACCTGCGGATTGAACGACGTGATGCCGCGGTGTCCACTTTTATGATGTTCATCATCAGTGGTTCGATCATGGCGGCAGCGGCAGGCACACTGTACATCAAGGGACTTGGACTCACGGAAGCCTCGCAGATGGTGGTGCTGCTGGAGCCGCTCGCGGGCAAATTCGCAGTCACGATCTTCGTGTTCGGCATCGTCGCCGCGGGTGTCTCGTCGCAGTTCCCCAATGTGCTATTACTGCCATGGCTACTATGCGACTACAACGAATCCGAACGAAATATGAAATTGACCAGGTACCGCGTCATCGTCCTGATCATCTCGCTGCTCGGTTTCGTGGTGCCGGTGTTCAATGCCAAACCCGTCCCGGTGATGATCGCGTCGCAGGC
>JAZBPW010000065.1:0-5407 GCA_036351795.1 Candidatus Zhuqueibacterota bacterium
ATGCTGTTGCCCTCGAGAAAATATTTTTTCACTGTGGCCTCCTCATCCAGCAGCGCCACGATGATGTCGCCGTTCTTGGGAAAATTTGTCCGGGAGACGATGATCAGATCATCGTCGAAAATATTCGCATCCCGCATGCTTTCTCCTTTAACGCGAAGCACGAAATCTCCGCCGACACCGATCAGTCCCAGATCCATGGTGACGTACCCATCGTAATTCTGCTCGGCAAAAACGGGCTCACCCGCTGCAATTTGCCCGACAATAGGAAGCTGCTTGATGCGATCGCCAGCCGCGGAATGCCCGCCTGTAATCTCTATACAGCGAGCGCCACCGCGATAATTCCTTCTGATATAACCTTTATTTTCGAGAACACCCAGTATGCGCTGTACATTATTCACAGAAGCATATCCGAAAAGATTCATTATTTCGCGAATTGTCGGCGGATATCCCCTTTCCCCGATAAACGACGCAATTCCCTGAAATACTTTCCTCTGTGTCTCGGTCAATCTGTTTTTCATATAGAAAAACCTTGTATGCCCGATATTTTGTTGAGAACGATATGTCTTTCGGGGTATTAATGTACCCTGTAATATACGTAATTATGACCTGAATGTCAAGAATTTTTCTTCATCGTACGAAAAACTTGATTATATCGCATTCAGTTCGTATATTCAATCATTCAGCCACATGAACCGGCATCAGCAGCCCCGCTACAGGGGATAAGGAACACATTAAAGAGATTCACACAGACGGCAGGGCTATAAATGAAAGACAGCGACATCAGTCTAACACGGGTAACTAACAAGAAACAGCTGAGGCAGTTTGTCACCTTTCCCTGGAAGGTATATGAAAATGATCCCTTCTGGGTACCCCCGATGATCCGCAGCAGAATGGCGAAACTCTCTCCCGAAACCGGGCAATTTTACCGCCAGGGCGAGGCGGTTCCCATGCTTGCACTGCGCGACGGGAAAGTCGTCGGTACCGTGGTGCCGTGGATCAATCACCGGGCGAATAAATTCCGGAACGAGAATGCCGTCAACTTCGGATTCTTTGAAACACTCCCGGAATACGAGATCGCGGAAACCATGCTTTCCGGTGTGATCGAATGGGCCAAAGAGAAGGATGCGACGGTCGTCAGAGGTCCGCTCTATTTTTCACCACAGGACTCGCCCGGTGTGCTGGTCGAGGGATTCGATTCACTTCCCGGCCCTCTCACCGGACACACGCCTCCCTGGTATTCGACATTCATTGAACAGTTCGGATTTCAAAAACACAGGGACGCGCTGGCGTATAAAGTCGATCTGAGCGGGCTGAATAATGACATCAATAATTTACCTCCAAAGCTGTTGAATGTCGCGCGTGCGGTACAGAAGCGATACAGGGTCAAGGTCCGCACGCTCAGGATGAACGATTGGGACAACGAACTCAAAGCCGCATTTTACATCTTCAACGAGGCATTGGGATACCAGCGCGAAGGCGTTCCCATGGATGAAGTGGAGTTTCTCAAACTCTCGTCGGATTTGAAGAAGATCATCGATCCCGGACTCATCCATGTCGCGGAAGTCGATGAACGCCCCATCGGCATTCATGTGGCCTTTCCCAACGTCAACCAGCTGCTGAAGGCGCTAAACGGACGCCTCTTCCCCTTCAACTGGATCAAGCTGCTCCGGCGGGAAAAGTATATCACCGATGTGAGCACCAAGATCCTGGGTGTCCTCGAGGCGTATCGCAACAAGGGCGTAGATGCCCTGCTCTATTACAAATTTGCCGGGGAGCTTCTGAAAAGAGGACATACGTGGGTCGATTATTCTCTGGTCGCCGAAGAGAACCGGATGGCGAACCGGATCATGCAACGGATGGGTGGAACTGTTTATCAAATCTGCCGTACATACAAAATGGATATTTAGATACAGGACGCAATCCGCGAACAATACAAACAAAACAAGGTGACGCATGAGACACTTGAGATGGATTCCACTGCTGATACTGCTCACGTGTACCCAGGCCACTCAGCAGAAGAGGCTCTCCTATGAAGCAATCGAAGAAAACCGTCTGAAAATAACCGAGGAGATCGAGCGCTCGGTCCTCAAGGTCACCTGCTCCACATACTACCGCAACTACTACTTTTCTTTCCCGGAGGATGTATCAGAACCGTTCGACCAGGACGCTCTGCTGACACAGAGAAACATGTCCACCAGTTCTGTGGCAGGAACAGGCTTGATCATCTATCAGGATAATCGCAGACAACTGATACTCTCCTGTCATCATGTATTCGATTTTCCGGACACGCTCGATTCATACTATCTGGACGCCAATATATTGAAGACACCCTATCTTAACACACGATCGGTGAAGTACGGACAGAACATTCTCGTTTTTCACAAGAACGCCAAAAGCAGCAAGGCAGAGGTGATTGCCATGGACAAGGCAAATGATCTGGCACTGATAGAAACATCACTGGATGCCTTTACGCTCACCGAATTGCCTTTCAAGGGATCATTCATTAGCTCGGATCAGATACGACTCGGGCAGGAGATCTATCTCATCGGCTTTCCCAAAGGCTTTCTGATGGTCACACGAGGACTGGCCAGTCCTTCGCGCATCAGGAATAAATTCGTGGTGGATGCCCCGTTCAACAGGGGTTTTTCAGGGGGTGTGGTCCTTGTATTCGATTACGAGACACAGGATTTTCATATTGCCGGGGTCGCCAATTCCATCGCGTACAATTCTGAGATGGTGCTCGCCCCCTCTTCCGAGTTCAGCATGAATGAAGATATTCAGAATATCCCATATCAGGGACACATCTATCCAAAGGAGCTTAAACTACTCAATTACGGTGTGACATACGTCATCAAGAGTGATTACATCGTGGAATTTCTGAATAGTCAAAAAGAGTTTCTCGAAGAACGCGGATACAATCCCGCAAATCTCAATTTTTGAAATATATTTAAAACGAGAAATAGATACCCGCGCCGGCCTCGAAGCCGTTCAGTCGCGAATCGTTCTCAGACAAACCAATCGAATATTTCAGCCGTACCGGGATGCTGACATTCTGTGATACCCTGAAGTCCGGCTGTATCCCCACACCGAAAACATTGATGGCGGCGACCGTCGTGATCTCCTGATAAAAGCGCAGCTCCGCGATGAAACGATTCGACAAGTTTTGATTGATCCTCATGCGGTATTCTGCAATCGTCTCGAATAGATCCGGAACGGTTTTGTTTTCGTCATCGACAAAACCTCCGGCCACGGCGATCCTGTTCTTTCCTTTCGTTCTGTATCGCGCGAACAGCGATAGCGTATTGAAATCAAAATAGCGTTTATACTGCACATTGCCGTAGAACAGCGCACCGGATTCGAATACCTCCACATCACCGAATTTATCCGCTGCATAACTGATGAAAATCAGATCTGTGGAAATCGTCGATGTTTCCGTCAGCCGGACATCAATCCCCGCGGTTGCGAGGAATTCATCACCCGGCTTGTATTTATCCATCATATTTTCCAGCGGTTCAAAGTCACCCTTCAACTGGTATGTGGCGCCAATGCCAAGGGCGACCTGGTCAGAGAGAGACCTGACCCAGGTGATGCCGCCGGAGACGTTCAGCCCCTGCCCGAAATTGGGCACCATGAAATTGTAGAAATCATAGCTCAGCAACGACGATGTGACAAACTCATCAAGCGTCAATGCCTTCTTCCCGCTGGGGAGATTCAATCCAAGGTTCAGCACAGCATCGACCCGCTCCACAAAATAGTTCAGAGAGAGCTGCGTGTCCGTCAATCCGCTCAGTTTTTCGAGATTATCGCCATTGACCATCGCCTGATTCGTCTGAAGGCTGAGGCTCGCGTTTCGATTGAACGGATAATAGGCCTGCAGCGGCACGCTCATCTCGGAAAATGTAAAATCATTATCACCGGTCCAGCTTTGATAGACCGGCTGAATACTGAAATAAGGCTGCTGGCTGATAATATTGAGATCATCCGATCCCCATGCCGCCTCGATGCCGAGAAAAAGTACCAGTATTGGCACTATATTTTTCATCACCCTCTCCATGTGTAAGTACTTAACGAATCATTAACAGTTTTCTCACAGCGCTGTATTCTCCAGATGACAGGACGTAGAGATAAACGCCGCTGGGAACAGCACATCCCTGTTCATCAAGCCCCTGCCACCGCACAGTATGAGCGCCTGTTTCCCGTATCCCATCGACAAGGGAGATGATCTCCTGACCAAGGATATTGTAGATCTTTAGCGTCGTATGATCACGTGTCGCCAGCTGAAAGCTTATCCATGTCTCAGGATTGAATGGATTCGGATAGTTCTGGCGAAGCCGGTACCCGACCGGCGTCAATGGTATCCCGTCATTTTCTTCGGCAGCATAGTCCGCGCTGCCGATGATGACGCGGAAGCGACGTTGTGGCCGATCCTTTGTCAGCGAAATCCGGAAAGAGCCATTCTCCATTGGAATCGCGCAGCGGTGGTCTGCATCCAGAACATAGACGCGAAAGTCATCATTCAGCGTCCCTTCTTCAAGAAGATCGATGTCCACGGTGGCGTCGACCCTGTCCGACATTCTGACATCAAGATCCCAGTGCTCTCCCTTCCCTTTCGATGACTTGTAGTTCGAGGCGTACGACATCCCTTTCTCATCCGTCGATATCCGCAGATAGTGTCCGATCGGCGGCGCTTCATAGTGATCCCACGCATCCTTTGCGCCTGTCGCCCCGGCCCGGAACCCGATATAATTCTGCGTGTCCATCAGACCGAAACCTGAGACATGACCTGTGATCTGCAGCCGGTATTCCGAATCCGGATCGAAAGCATCATGGGCCTTGGGTGATGCCCCGGTGGATTCAACCGGCGGAATGATGAGATTTACCGGTCCCGGATTCCCGTTGTAAATAAAATATCCTTCCCAGGGTTGGAACAGATCGACTTCGTAAATATACTCTTTTCCATCGTAGTAGACCGGCGGATCCACATTCGCAGGCAGCTGAATCGAATTCCAGTCAATGGGAAAGGCAAAGGGATTCCCGATCTGATTCCATCCGCTGACAAGCGTCAACATGTAATTCGATTTCGAGCTCACCGAGCTGCCGTTTTCCACATCGAATGTAACCGGCGAACGATTGATGAGCCAGAAGGCCGTACCCGGAGTAAAGGTATGATCGATCTCCGAGAATTCCGCATAGCGCGACGCACCGGGCTGCCAGCGAAGCACACGCCACTGCAAGGGATCGTATGCGCCGTAATCATCCCGCAGGACCTGAATGATCCCCGGCTCATCGAGTATCAACGGGATCGATATCATCCTGTATACCGATCTCGTTATTGTGATCGATGGCTGATAACGCGCGATCTCAACCGGGACCTGTATCGGATTGTTCTCGGGATCATCGGCGGGCC
>JAZBPW010000066.1:0-2511 GCA_036351795.1 Candidatus Zhuqueibacterota bacterium
GAGAAAATTGACCTTGGCCCTGGTTTTCACTGCCACCAGTTCTTCTTTGGTGATGAGTTCGTTCTTAAGTTTTTCAATCTCCTCATACATCGCCTCCTCGCACTCTTCATTGCTGTGATCATTGGCAGGCACTGCCAGGAAGAGGAAAAGTCCGGGATATTTGCCCATGGTAAGGCCCGATATGGTCATCGAAGCCACGGCAATCTTCTTCTCTTTCACAAGGCTCTTGTAAAGACGGGATGTACGTCCCTGACCCAGTACATCGGTGATCGCATCGAGAACGGCATCATCCGCATGATGCGCATCCGGGCGATGATAGCCCAGAAGTACAATGGGTTGCATCCGGTCTTCCACCTCGATCCGTTTCTGACCCAATTGCTGTGGTTCCACGGTTTCCACCGGCTCTCTTTCAGGTCCTCTCGGGATGCGCCCCCAATATGTATCTACCATCTGCAGCACATCCTTTGTCTTGAAATCACCCACAATGGCAATCACCATATTTTGCGGGGTGTAATGTGTCTGGAAAAATTTCTTTGCTTCGTCCCGGCGAAGGGTGACCAGGTCGGACATATGTCCAACCACGGGTTCGCCGTAAGGATGGGATTTGTACGCGGCGGCAAGGAATTCTTCGACAAGCTTGCCCACCGGCTGACTCTCGGTGCGCAACCTGCGCTCTTCCATGACAACCTCTTTTTCAGTGAAAAATTCACGCAGTACAGGATTCAAAAATCTGTCGGATTCTAGCGACATCCACAGTTCGATTTTATTTGAAGGCAGATTGTAGAAATACAGCGTGGCATCGTATCCCGTACCCGCATTGAGTCCGGAACCACCAGCCACCTGGATGGCTTCGCCCAGTTCGTTGCTCACCACGTACTGACGCGCATCATCGATCGCTTTCTTGTGTGCGTCTTTCAGCGCCTTGAGTTTGTCGGCATCGGCCTGTGGGCCCTTTCTGTATTCGGACAGCCAGGCGGCAAAGGCCTTATCCTCCAGGGCCATGGCCTCCATTTCAGCTTCGATATCTTTTGTGCCAACAGTTCTCGTGCCCTTGAACGCCATGTGCTCGAACAGATGTGCAAGGCCGGTGATGCCCTTCACTTCGTTGACGGCGCCGGCATCGACCCATGTGACGAAAGAGACGACTGGCGCGTCGTGCCTTTCGAGCAACAGCACGCGGAGTCCGTTGGGAAGTGTTTTTTTAACGACATTGTCCTCCAGCTCGAGATACCCCTGAGCGGAGACAATGACTGGAAGCAACAGCGCCATGATCACGGCGCATACTGAAAGCATTCTGGTCATTCTCATAAATGCGCTCCTTTTTATATGATGGTTAATCGGATTCACTGGAATTCGATATTTGTCCAAATCCTTTCAATTCAACGACAAGGATAACAATTAATATTAAAAATCTATCGGATGCAAAACTTAATACTTAGAATATCCGCGGTCAATTGATAGATGAAATACGACGCTGAATATGTCATTTTTGATAATATATTTTCAAATATTCATCTGCTGTACAGACTGTGATATCTGAAACTCTATAATCTCCTTTGTTTCTTGTCAATAGAAATGGAATACCTGCACTTTTAGCTGTATTGTATTGAATCGCATCTTCAAAATCTTTGAATCCGGAATCCATTGAAAGCAGCATTATTTTTTCATCGATAGCAGTGACGCTCAGAAAAGATAACAGCTTTCTGACCTGATTCAAAGCGGATTTTCGATTTGTTAATTTGGCGGCAATATAATAGATATTTGTGATGATAACAGGAGAAGTATAGGCTTTAATTTTTTTCATTTCTATTAACGAAAACAATACGACAGATGAACGATAATGAGGCTCACGTTCCTGAAGCAGATCGAGTATGATATCAGAATCGATGAAGACCTCATTCATTCAGGTATTTCTCCAGTAAAAAATCATCTCTTAATTCTTCCGGTGTTAGATTGTCACTAACCTTGAGCGTTCCTATTAATTTTCTAACGGTCGGCGTTGCTATGTACCTAGACTTATCATTTTCGTCTATTAACGACTCAAAGTAGGTTTCAACCAGAGATGAAAGACTGACATGATTTTTTTTTGCAAATTTTTTTGCCTTTTTAATGACCCTGTCGTCAAGCTTTAAAGTCAGTTTTGTATCCATATTTATATTCCATACGTATAGTTCAACATTATTATACGTAAACAAAGCAGTTAATGCAAGTCTTTTTTTTCATTTCCTACTTTTCATTGACATTCACCCAAAAAAGTAATAAGTTATAGTTAATAATAGTCCTGATCATTTATACTATAATTTACTGGCAGGATCGCTGAATAGTTAAACCTGAAATGAATGAAAACAGGTTAACGGAATGGACTTAAACGAATGACAGGATTCCCCGAACATATTCACGCCATCGACATTCACAATCATGTCTGGCCCGACGCTGATGGCAACCTGGATCGCGAACGCGCGCAGGCGCTTCTGGACGGCGCCGCCATGCTGAATATCGACACTATCTGCA